>DASQBW010000626.1:0-1668 GCA_035635015.1 Draconibacterium sp.
TCGACAATACAGGCAGCGAAGAAGAAGGAATTAGGGCATGTGTTTCGTTTGTGTTACCACATCAGTTTGGTGAATTGGAAGAACGCCTGAAACTTTTTAACGAGAATTTTGGTCGATAATATAAATTCAATAAATGGCATGTTAAAGACTCTTAGTGTTGTTAGCTGAATAAATTTGTTGAAATGGACAGAAAGAAGATTATTTCACGATTTGAGCTTACCCTGAGCTTGCTGGATTCCTTTAATTTAAACAATAAACCAGTTGTACTTAAAAAGGGTGAATTATTTATCGATTATGGCGAAAAGAATAAAAAACTGGGCATTCTGCTGGACGGCCTGCTTTATGCCTCGTATTTATCGGATAGTGGTACCGAGTGGGTGTCACGTTTCTTTTTCCCTCCAAATAATTTTATAGTGAGCAATCATCGTGGTTTTGTTTTAGGAAAAGACTCAACTGAGGCAATTCGGGCCTACGAAGATTCAAGACTTATTTTTATTGAAAAAGATGAGTTTAAACGCCTGCTCGACTCAAATCATAAGTTCGAACGTACTGTCCGCATTCTTGCAGAAGAAAGTTACATTCAGGCAATGGATCGCATTCACTCGTTTCAGTCGCTGAATGCAGAACAACGTATCCGCAAATTCTTTGAAGAATATCCGGAGTTAGCGCAAAAACTTCAGCGGCAGCATATTGCTTCATATCTTGGTATTCATCGTAACATTTTAACCCGGATTTTATATAAGCTTTAGTTTACTTCTTATAATTTTGGGTACTCGTAACCGGAAACGGTTTTGTTGCTTCGCCGGTATATAAAGTAACATGAGGGAACGGAATTTCAATGCCTTCAGCATCAAAACGGGCTTTTATTTCCAGGAATATCGAGTTTTTTACTTTCAGGTAGTTTTGTTTTTCAAACCAAATACCCAATAATATTTCTATACCACTTGATCCGAATTCCTTAAAAACGATGAGCGGTTCCGGTTCATCCAGACTTAGAGGATTGGCTTTTGCCACTTCTTCGAGCAGAGTTTTTACCTTGTCAAGGTCTTCTTTATAGGCTACACTAAGCGAAAAATCCAGTCGGCGAATTGGAAATTTAGTCACATTAATAAGCTCTGTAGAAATTAATGTTTGGTTGGGAATACGCAACAATTGATTATCGAAAGTGCGTATTTTTATCGAAAGCAAATCGATGCTAAAAACAACACCGGCTTTATCTCCGACCTTTATTACATCGCCAATTTCGAACGATTTTTCCGATACCAGGAAAAAGCCACTCACAATATTCCCAATGCTGGTTTGCGAAGCAACACCAATCACCAGTCCGATCACTCCCGCTGCTCCAAAAAACGGAGCTAGATTAATCTCTAATTCGGCAATAATTATGAATGCCAGCGCCAGAAATCCAGAATAAAAGACCAGCCTCTGTACAATCATTTTGCGTTGTTTCGACAAGGATTTTGGCAGTAACTTCCTTACAATAAACGCAAGCAGGTAAATAATTGTAGTTCCTGCAACAAGAAGTATAAGCAATCGAAGTAAAGTGTCGAGGTTTTCTGCATTAAAATATTTCGACCAGTTAAAATCCATCATTCTGTACGATAAATGTTTTTAATAAAATGAAAGTTGATTTTTAGCAGGCTCTTTCCTTCAGGATTTCTTGGCTTT
>DASQBW010000627.1:0-2883 GCA_035635015.1 Draconibacterium sp.
TTTCAGTTCCATCACCTGCTTCCTGAATTTACTGCTTTGGAGAATGTTTGTATCCCGGCTTTTATTGCAAAAACACCAAAAACAAAGGTTGAGGCGCATGCAAAAGAATTGATCGAATACCTGGGACTGGCCGATCGCATGGGACATAAACCATCCGAACTTTCGGGTGGCGAAAAACAGCGTGTGGCAATGGCCCGGGCCCTAATAAACAGCCCGTCGGTTGTTATGGCCGACGAACCTTCCGGAAATCTCGATTCAACTAACAGAGATGAACTGCACGAATTGCTTTTTAAACTACGCGATGATTTGGGACAAACGTTTATTATTGTAACCCACGATGATCATTTTGCTGAAAAGTCGGATCGGATCATACATATAAAAGACGGAATTATAGAGTAAAATAAATGCCGGCATTCCTTTCAAGAAAAGACTTAAAAGATTTCCTCGACGAAAAAGTTGATAAATACAATCAACCCTATTTTATTGAAACTGATCCGATTCAGGTTCCCAAACAATTTTCATCCAAAGAAAATATTGAGATTGCTGGTTTTCTGGCTGCTACCATTGCCTGGGGAAACCGTGCTGCAATTATTAAAAATGCCCTGCGTTTAATGGCTATGCTCGATCATCAGCCACACGACTTTGTTTTAAACGCCTCGGAAAAAGAACTTGCCCGGTTACAGAAGTTTGTGCACCGCACGTTTAATGGCCACGATTGTATTTATTTTATTCGCTCGTTGCAAAATATCTACAAAAACCACGATGGTTTACAATCTGTTTTTGAAAGAGGATATCGACAGGGACAATCGGTAAAATCTGCATTAACTTATTTCTATTCCGTGTTTTTCGAAACAGAAGGTGAGCGAACACGCAAGCACATTTCGAATGTAAACAAAGGTGCTTCGGCCAAACGTTTGAACATATATTTGCGATGGATGTGCCGCAACGATAAAGCTGCAGTGGATTTTGGCTTGTGGAAAGGAATTCCAAAGTCGGCACTTATGTTACCACTTGATGTACACACCGGAAATGTTGGACGAAAACTGGGATTACTGCAACGCCGCTCAAACGATTGGAAAGCAGTAGAAGAGATAACAGCTACCCTGCGCAGATTCGATTCTGAAGACCCGGTTAAGTATGATTTTGCGTTATTCGGATTGGGAGTTTTTGAAAAATTCTAACCTTTGATATGTATTACACAAAGAACCTCGAAGGAAACGCAGAGGTTCACAAAGTAAAATAAACTTTGTGGTTCTTTGGGTGGTCTTGGTGAATCTTTGTGTAACTTTATTTTTTCACCAAAACACGATGGAGATGGATACAAATAAATTATCAAGTTTAATTATTGGTAAAGCTATCGAAGTTCATAAGGCACTTGGTCCGGGCTTACTGGAGTCCACTTACAAGGAATGTCTTTATTATGAGTTGACAGCATTAGGTTTGAATGTTGAAAAGGAAAAACCGCTACCTATTATTTATAAAGATATAAAACTGGATCATGGTTATCGGATCGATCTGCTAGTTGAAAACAAAATTGTAATTGAGCTAAAAGCAGTTGAAACATTTACAGATGTTCATTTTGCTCAGGTACTTACCTATTTGAAGGTTGGGGATTTTAAGCTCGGATTGTTGTTGAATTTTAATGTGCTGCGGTTAAAAGATGGCATTAAGCGATTTATTATGTAATGGGTAGAAACAATTATTTCCAATTCAAACAATTCCGAATCGAACAGCATCGTTCGGCCATGAAAGTGGGAATCGATGGTGTTTTGCTGGGCGCGTGGGCTGATGTTCGCGGGTGCAACACGATTCTCGACATCGGTACCGGAACCGGTTTAATTACTTTAATGCTGGCACAACGTTCTAAAGCCCAAATTACCGCAATTGAAATTGAAAAAAATGCGGCTGAAGAAGCTGCTGAGAATGTGGCTGCATCTCCGTGGGGAAATCAGGTAGATGTACGGAATGTTTCTTTACAAAAATTTGCTGCCGAAACTACTTCGCATTTCGACCTGATTGTATCGAATCCTCCTTTCTTCCGGAATTCGTTAAAAGCCGGTGATAAAAACCGGTCGCTGGCAAGGCACACAGATAGTTTACCCCTGGAAGTACTTATAGAAGCTGTAGCACGTTTACTTTCAGAGCATGGACGATTTTCATTCATTCTTCCGTTGCAGGCTCACAATGAAATTGAAGACCTGGCCCGGTTAAACGGACTTTATTTAAACCGGAAAACATTGGTCTGTCCAAACAGAAAAAAGCCGACCAACCGGATTTTGATTCAAATGAGTAAAACTGAAACAGTAGCACAAACTGACCACCTTACAATCTACAATAACGACGGATCGTGGAGTGATACATTCAAAAGGTTAACCGAAGATTATTACTTGAACTTCTAAACAAAAAACAGAAAAGGATTAAAAACCTGGTTCATCCTGTTAGAGAATTTCCGTATTGCTTCCTGATTGAAGTGTGAGGTACTTTCTTCAACTTTGGCTACTTTTTTTACAATCAGTTTTTCAAAGAAATTCATCTTCTGAAAATTAAACTCTCCGCCGAAGTAGCTTTTAGCTTTTGCACCATGGTACAACACTTCGGGAAACGCATTTTGCAGCTGGAGCTCAGCATTTTCACCTTCTTCCATACAACAAATAAATAAACCCAATTCTTTGTTTTGTAAGCCTTCAAGATTTTGTTTGCAGAATTCTTTTACCTTTTTTTGGATTTGTCCGGCATGTATCGATCCGCCAATAATAACCTGATCGAAGTTTGTAATGTCAGGATTCGGATTTTGTTTTAAGTTAACCATCTGAACCTCACCTCCAAGGAAACTTTTTAATTCGTTGGCAGTTTTTTCAGTGCATCCGTGAGTGGTGCAATAGG
>DASQBW010000628.1:0-4333 GCA_035635015.1 Draconibacterium sp.
TACCTACGCAGCGTTTAATATAGTTCTCGCGTTTATCAACCGGGCGTGCAATAATATCGCCAAAGTTTCTTTTGTCGCTCCAAACCCGGCTGCGGCCATATGACCGGATGAGCTGGTAGTAGCTTTGAGTTGGTTGTCGTAATGCAACAGTATCTCCTTCCGGAAAATGAAATACAACCACATCGTCGTTTTTTATATCGGTAAAACCTGATAGTCGTTTATATGGGCGCTGAATGGCTTCGGAATAGGATTTGCCACCAATAACCGGCATGGTATTATGGACAAATGGAAACGACAGGGGAGTGTTTGGCGTTTTTGGGCCATATGCGGTTTTGCTTACAAAAAGATAATCTCCCACAAGCATTGATTTTTCCATTGAAGGTGTAGGGATGGTGTAGGCTTCAATAAAGAACATACGGATAAATGAGGCGGCAATTACTGCAAAAATAATAGCATCAACCCACTCAACAACTTTGGTTTGTTTTCCATTGGGAGGATTTTTCTTTTTCCAGAAAGCCCAGTGTACTTTCTCTGTAATGTAGATGTCGAAAATTATTGCAAGCCCCAAAAGCCACAAATAGCTTCCCAGCCAAATCACCCAAAGGGTATAAAGTGTTCCTACAGTAATGAACTTGAACCACTTATTATTTAGGATCGAACGTATCATTTATACTTATTTTATAGTTTTAGTAAATCTTTCATGGTAAGGATGCCTTTATTCTCAAGGCAGTATTCAGCAGCCAAAACGGCTCCCGAAGCAAAACCGGTCCGACTTTTTGCACTGTGTGTTATTTCAATAAAGTCGATATCCGATTCGTATTTTATAGTATGTATTCCGGGTACCTGGCCAACACGTTCCGATTTAATGTTTATCTCATTTTTTGCAGGCGACAGATCATTCACCCATGCATTTATGTCCGGCACAGAATCAATTATATCTTCTGCCAGGCTAATTGCGGTTCCACTCGGAGCATCCAGTTTTTTTGTGTGGTGAACTTCGGTCATTTCCACAATGTATTCAGAACGCGGAGCCATTAATTCCGCCAGCTTTTTATTTAATTCGAAAAACAGATTCACTCCAACTGAGAAATTACTACCATAAAAAAATGTACCATCTTTTTCGGCACATGTGTTATATACTTCTTCCTTTTTATCTAACCATCCTGTTGTGCCGCTTACCACGGGTATTCCGGCTTCGAAACAAAGCTTATAATTATTTACTGCCGATGCAGGAATGGTAAATTCAATGGCAACATCACATTTTTTTAAATTCTCGATGGTTAAATCATTTTGATTATCAATGTCAATGGTTAAGCCAATCTCGTGACCACGCGAAAGCGCAATTTTTTCGATTTCTTTCCCCATTCTCCCGTAACCAATTAGTGCAATTCTCATTATTTGTCTGATTATCTGTATTAAAATAGTGCACAAATATAAAACAATACTCAAACGTAGCCATAGCTGTTCCAAACATAAAATAATTTCGACGAACTGTTACCGTTTTAAGGTAAACAGGATTAACAGAAATTTAAAGCCATATTTATTCAAATCAGGCTAATTTGGCTAATTTTAACTGGTATTTATTAAGCAATGAAAAACATTAAACTTGTAGCAACTGATTTAGACGGTACGTTTTTAAAGAACGACCGGACCGTTAGCGAAGCCAATAAAGCTGCTTTGCTTCGGTTGGGTGAAAAACAAATTATACGTGTTGCTGCAACAGGCCGAAATTTAAAAAAGGTAATGGATGTATTGCATCCCGGTATTCCTTTTGATTATGTGGTTTTCTCATCGGGTGCGGGTATATACGACTGGCAGAAAAAAGAACACATAGCAACCCAGAATATTAAGGAGTCGTCGGCCAAAAAATTGCTTACCCATTTTATAACCCGAGATGTGAATTTTCATGCTTTTTATCCGGTTCCCGAAAACCACAAACACTATTATTTTAGGGGGAAAGAAAACTGCGAAGAATTTGAACGTTATTTTAATTATAATGCTGCACATGCGCAGCCTTTGAATACTGCGCATCTTCCTGATAGTGAATTGTGCCAGTTTCTGGTCATTATCCGACAAGATGAGAGCCGGTTTACCCGCTTAAAAGCCGAGATAGAAGCCCTATGTCCCGAGATACGGGTTATTCGGGCTTCATCGCCCATAACCGAAGGATATATCTGGATAGAAGTTTTTCATCATTCGGTGTCGAAAGGAAACGGGGTGAATGAAATTTGTAAACGATTGGGCATAAACAAAGACGAAACCATGGGCCTTGGAAACGATTACAACGATTTTGATCTTCTTGAATTTACCAGACACTCGTTTTTAACCGATAACTCACCACACGAAATAAAAGATAAATATCCACTTGTTCCAAGTAATGAAGATGATGCTTTTGCGATATCAGTACAGTCGTTATTAGCATAAATCGTTAATTTTGACTCAAAACAAATCAGAATTGTAATTCTGGTTGTAAAGTTTCTATTCAACTATTCTATGAAAGTTTGTGGTTTTACATTTATTCGAAATGCCGAAAAGTTTGATTTTCCCATTGTTGAAGCAATAGCTTCGGTATTGCCCATTTGCGATTGTTTTGTGGTTGCCGTTGGGAAATCGGAGGACAATACACGGAAAATTATTGAGGAGATTGATCCCGAAAAAGTTCGGGTGGTTGACACGGTTTGGGATGAAAGCCTACGCGAGGGCGGTGTCGTTTATGCCGACGAAACAAACAAAGCTTTCGATGCGATCTCTGAAGAATACGACTGGTGTTTTTACATTCAGGGAGATGAGGTGGTACACGAAAAATATTTGCCGGTGATTAAAAATGCAATGGAAACAAACCTAAATAGAACCGAGGTTGAAGGTTTATTATTTCGTTACCGACATTTTTACGGGACTTATGATTATGTGGGCGATTGCAGGCATTGGTACCGCAACGAAATTCGGGTTATCCGGAATGATAAATCCATACGCTCGTATAAAGATGCGCAGGGATTCCGGGAAAAAGGGGAGAAGTTGAAGGTAGTTCCGGTGGATGCAGAGATTTATCATTATGGCTGGGTACGGCACCCAAAATTAATGCAGCAGAAGGTAAATTCGGTAAAGGCTTTTTATCATGGTATTTCAGAGGAAGATGCACAAAAAAAAGCGACGGAGCAGGAATTTAATTATGGGACAGAATACGATGCTCTCACCCGGTTTAATGGCACACATCCTAAAGTAATGCAAAGCAGAATAAAGCGTTTAAATTGGGGAGTTGAGATTGACACTGAAAAAGTTCAAATGAAATTTAACTACCGGATGTTATATCGTATCGAGAAGATGTTTGGAGTACGTTTGTTTGAATATCGAAATTATAAGTTGCTGAGATAAGTTGTGTCATTTCGAACGAAGTGAGAAATCTGTAACTTTTCTGCAGTTGGATAAAGATTTCTCAGTCTTACCTCCTTCTACATTACATCTATCCAAACAGCTTTCGTGCTTCTTCCAGTTGCACAGGTTTGCCAACATCCATCCATAAGTCCGAATTATCAAAATAGCCTTTTATATCTATTGTTTTTGCCAGTTCAAGGTAGACCTTAATAATTGAAAAGCGGTCTTCTTCCGGCATAAAATCAAAGATCTGCGGTTCCACAATATGGATGCCGCTAAAAGCCATTTCTGTGGCTTCCTGAAAATTATTGGGTCGTGCTATTTTTGTTTCTCCCGTGTTTTTATTGATCCAGCCCACAAGGTTATGTTCCGAATCGAATTTAAAATAACGCTGTGTTTCACGTTTCCTGACAACAAGTGTGGCAATAGCCTTTGTTTTTAAATGCTCGTTAAGTAACTCTCTTAAATTAATGTTACTCAGTATATCCGTGTTATAGATCAGAATTGGTTCATCTTGAGAAAACAAGTGTGAGGCAAATTTAAGTCCGCCACCTGTCTCTAAGAGTTTATCGCTTTCGTTGGAGATAAGCACCGGAGTTCCCCAGTTTTTGCTTTTTATAAAGTTGATGATTTGATCAGAAAAATGATGGACGTTAACAACAATCTGTGTAACACCATCGGTAGTTAATTTTTCAATGGCATGTTGTAGCAATGGCTTTCCTCCAATATCAACCAGTGCTTTTGGTTTATTGGCCGTTTCTTCTTTTAAACGGGTGCCCAAACCTGCCGCGAAAATCATTGCTTGCATAGTGCCAAATTTTAAGGATTTGAATTTCCAATGATGATTAACGAATTATAATTTTAGAAGTCGCTAAATACGAGTGTTGATTTTGCTCTGTTACATCTTCAATCAAAAATCGTTAATCGACATTCATCATTCAATTTTTATCTTATTCGATCC
>DASQBW010000629.1:0-3390 GCA_035635015.1 Draconibacterium sp.
CTGTTATTTTCGTTGTTATTGTATTTGTGCAGCGACAGCCATTTTGAGGCTCCCATGGCTATTTCGCGATTCACTTTAAATTCATTTCTGTTTTCTATGATATGAACATCCTGGATGCCAAAACAATCGCAGGTACGCAAAACCGCGCTCGCATTTTGCGATTGATAGATATCTTCCAATACAACAGTAAGGTGTTTTGTACGGTTTGTCAATGCCTTGTCGAAAAGTTCAAGTCGCTGTGGAGTGAGATAACCCGACAGGTGTTCCAGCAGTTTAGTGTTCATATTAAATATAGTTTGATAACATATTACAAAAAGAAAAGGGAAGCATTGGGCTTCCCTTTTTAATCTTTTACCTATTCGTATAGTTACGATACAGCATCAGCTAATTCCGCACCAGCTTTAAATTTAACAACTTTTTTTGCTGGAATAGTAATTTCTTTTCCTGTTTGAGGGTTTCTGCCAGTTCTGGCACCACGCTCTGAAACAGAGAACGAACCGAAACCAATAAGTGCAACACGGTCTCCTCCTTGAAGAGCATCAGTTGTGGCACCGATAAATGCGTCAAGAGCTTTTTTAGCATCAGCTTTACTAAGGCCTGTTTTTTCGGCCATTGCATCAAGTAATTGAGCTTTGTTCATAAGGCAAAATTTTAAATAATTAATTAAGTGATTGAAATTAAATAACTTAGTTCTTTGTACTTTATAATGAATATTCTTATTTTATAAACTAGTGATAGGGTAAAAAATGTTCAAACATTCAGTAAAATCAAGCGTTTCAGAGAACTTTTTTAAGTTTTAGCTAAATTCAGAAATATGTTTTAAAAAACCAAACGCTACACCCCTTTTTTTTACAGGAATTCCCTAAAAAATTGTCAAAAAGTATTTTGTACTTAAAAAAATTACTCTACTTTTGCACCGCATCTGGAGAGATGGCAGAGTGGTCGAATGCGGCGGTCTTGAAAACCGTTGTACCGCGAGGTACCGGGGGTTCGAATCCCTCTCTCTCCGCCAAAAATCCATCGGTTTTTACCGATGGATTTTTTTTGCTTTAAACTGTTAATAACTTTTTCTAAAAATAATGATGTAAGTGCCTTTTTTTGAGAGGAGTACACTCGTTTTGGTTGCTTATGTTAATTTCTTATGTAAATAAAGTCTTTCAGTTTGATTGTATCTGCATCGATTTGGAGTCACGATTCTAAAAATATGTCCAATGCAATATCGAAATAATTGCTGCTAACTAAACAGCTATTTTGGTTATGATCAACGAATTTGCCTGCTGTTGTTTTTAAAAAATAGAGCAATCAAAATGTAGGTTATCAATGAACCTGTTATACCAAAAATATTTGCATCAAGCCCTAAGGGTAACTCAAAGCCTGAAAGAATTAGAAATAAGGTTACAGAACCTCCGGTTAGCATCGAAAACAGTGCTGCAATTTTGTTTGGATTTTTCGAAAATAGAGCAACCATAACAGGAATGATCATACCTGAAACCATAAAAGAATAGGAGTGGAGCATTAACTCCAAAACGCTTGTCATTTTTAAGGCCAGTAAAAGTGCAATAATTCCAATAATCAAGGTTAATAGCTGCGAAAAAAGTAAACTCCTTCTTCCGTTGTGCAGCCGGAATACATCGGTTAACAAGTTCCCTGATGCTGCCATTAAACAGCTGTCGGCCGTCGACATTATGGCAGAAAAATAAGCCGATAATACGATTCCAAGAAAACCAACCGGAAGTATCGTTTTCAGCAATACCGGAAGTCCCATTTCGGCATCGAGGTTAGCTGTTGTGTAGCCCGGAAGTAATTGATTCTCCATTGCAACACGTGCAAACATGCCTAAAACAACTCCAATGAATGCCATCATGGGATATTCAAACAGCCCGGCAATAACCCAGCCGCGTTGTGCAGTTTGTGTATTTTTTGCTGCGTAAATTCGCTGGTAAAGCGTCATCCCGATGAACCAGATTGGTATAATGGTAAACATCCAGTTAACAATTTGCTGCCAGCTTACATTGCGCAGCGATAGAAACTCTGCTGGGAGTGTTGCAGCAATGGCTTTGTAACCTCCAATACTGGTATAAGCGAAAGGCAGACCAACAAATATAAGGCCGGCCATCAGTATAATCCATTGAATTGTATCAGTATAAATAACTGCTTTTAGACCTCCGAGTACCGTGTAAACAATAGCAATGGTACCCATCAAGAGTAAAGCGTTGTTTATGGTTAAACCGTCAAATGTGGAGGCCGCTAATTTTGCTCCTGCCAATATCTGCGAACTTGTAAATCCGAGGTACCCGATAGCAGAAATAAGTCCGGCGATAAGAGCAACCTTTTTATCAAATACAAATTCAAGAAACTGGGGAAAAGATAAAAAGCCTTTTCTTCGGGCCAATCCCGAAACTTTAGGGATGAGCAAAACTCCGCTAAGCCAGGCACCCAGCAAACCGGTAAACAGTAGCCAACTACCCGATAATCCCATGGTAAAACCCAGGCCTCCCAATCCAATTGAAAAACCTCCACCCACATCAGTTGCAACCACTGATAATCCAATATGCAGGCTGCCAAGCTTTCGTCCTCCCACAAAATAGTCGTCGGTGTTTTTGTTTCTTTGAAGAAAATAAACTCCTACGCCAAGCATGGCAATCAGGTAGAGGCAGAAAATGGTGAGATCAATCCAGCTCATTATTTGATTTCAACATTTAGCTTGAGACAAGATGATTGGTCAACATGTTTTATAAATCCCTGCTTAATGAGCGAGTAGATCAACTTTTGTCCTTTTGTGGTCGACAGTCGGAGATCCTTGATTATATCGCCATAAACATATTTCTCTTTGCTTTTTAAAAGCATTAAAATATCTTTCTCCGAGGGATTATCAATTTTCTGAATGTCAATTGTTTTTTTACTGTTCATGTAATTACTTTTTAATCTGTATTTTCCTGGTTTGTAAACTCTTTATACTTGTCACAATTTTTCCAGCCTTTAAACCCTCGGTTACAAAATACATTTCGAAACAGGAGCAAGGGAATATCTTTTGTTTTTTCTTCACCTTTATACAGCGGGCAGTTTTTTGCATAATGGCATAAGCTTCCAAGGTTCATATTAGATGTGTTTATATAAAACGTTCATACTTTCTAATTTTCCGGCAATGTGTGTGTTTTTAATCAGTGTGCCCGAGTAGCAATAGTTCATTTTCAGGAAAGTTTTATTCATTCCGATCGAATTTAAACGGGCAATAGTATACAAGGTAGAAAAATCCTGCTTTTTCATCGCTTTCTCGATTTCTGCTAAAAGTAGTACCGAAAAGTTTTTCCCTCGGTATTGAGGAAGCGTTGCAAAATCCGTCATTTCTGCATTTTTGCCTTTCTCGTCCACCTCGGCCGATGCCAGGGC
>DASQBW010000630.1:0-3845 GCA_035635015.1 Draconibacterium sp.
ATCGGGGAAGGTTGGTTTTGCCACCAGCGGAGCTTACAGCGCATCAAAGTTTGGTGTGGTTGGATTAAGCGAAGCGCTGTATCGCGAGTTAAATCCTTTGGGTATAAGGGTAACAGCTTTATGTCCGGGCTGGGTAAATACAAAAATGGCTTACGAGGCCGGTACTCCGCTTGAAGGGGAGCAGATGATTCAGCCCGATGATTTATTCAAAACCATCGAATGGCTTTTGAACCTGTCGTCCGGAGCCTGTGTAAAAGAAGTAATTTTAGAAACGCCTTACAGCATTTCATAAACAACAATCTATCCTAAATATGAAGTGGTGGTGAGATGTTACAACAACTCTGAAATGAAAGGAAGGCACCACTCAATCAGCCGGATTTTTTCATACTTATTGGCAGGCCGGTAGTTTCAATTACACTTCACCACAAGTTTCCTTCCGGGTTTACCTTTTTTGCTTGTATTTAACAAAAGCACAGATTACAGAAACACCTCGGAAACGAGGTATTTATCTGATGATCTGAGTGAGTAACGGAAGTATTATTCCAGCTTCCGAATTCTTAATTCTGTGTAAGTTTGCGTTTTTAGCAACTCTGCCAACTCATCGGTATTGGTTCCTGAGAAATGATATGGATAAAGCACTTTTGGCTTAAACAACTGCGTTGCTTTTGCCACCATTTCAGGAGTCATGGTATAAGGAACATTCATTGGAAGAAAAGCAACATCAATATTTTTTAACCTGGCCATTTCAGGAATATTTTCAGTGTCGCCGGCTACATACACCTTTTTGTCGCCAAACGTGAGAACATAACCATTCCCAACTCCCTTTGGATGAAATGGATTTCCTGGAGCAGCCTCATTTTTCAAGTTGTAAGCGGGTACAGCATCTACTTTTATTCCTGCATAGGTGCCCGACTCTCCGTTTTTAAGTACGGCTGTACCTGCATATTTTTCGTTACACGACGGAGGAAGCACCAGCTCTGTTCCCTCTTTTTTTAGCAGATCCAGTGTTTTTGCGTCCAAATGATCGGGGTGGTCGTGTGTAATTAAAATTAAATCGGCTTTTGGCATGTTCGTGTAATCGGCAAACATCGAAACCGGATCGATATGAACCACCTTGCCGCTAAATTCCATCATTAATGTACCATGCCCAACAAAGGTAATTTCCATATCGCCTTCTGAAGTACTAATAACGTCCTTCTCAAATTCCTGAGCCTGCGCAAAAACCACAAAAACCAACATCACAAGTAGTGTAACTATTTTCTTCATAACCTAATTTTTAAAATTTACTGAAAGATAAGGATAAAATTTTTTTATTGTAAAGTTCTTTAAGGTAAATGGGTGGTAACGCGATGAATGGTGCAAGAATTTTTGTTTTGTTGGTTCGAAGAAAACAAACAGTGTCAATGTATCTCAGCAAATACAACTATTAAATGTGTTAAAATCGAAGGATGCGATTCATGTTTTTAATGTTTAACACGATCGCATCCAACGGATATAATTTGGCAGTTTGTTTACGTTCGAAAACGGATATCCTTTATTGCAGAATATATTTTACAGTTACAGCCAGGGTTTTACCTTTGTACTTATCGATATTTAATTTGGGTAATACACTAATTACTCGTCTTGTTTCGAGATCAAATTTGTCTTGTGCATTTAAAATCGTGCTGCCTACCTCCGTTGCTTTATATCCAACCACTACAACTTCATCCAGCTTAACGGCATCGGCATCCACATTCTCTTTAGTGGATGTAACATATCCATCGCTGTTTATTTTTACCCCAAGCGTACTTATTCCTTCGGCATTTGCTTTTTGTAAATCCAAAGGATATCTAATTGTTTTTGCAATGAACTTTCGTAAGTCCGATTCTGACGTGATTTCTACCAATTTTGTGGTAACGAGTATTGCTCCATCTTTTCCCTTTGATCCGTAAAGCGCAGTGGACGAAGCGTCTTTTAGTATATCAATTGACGCAATGTTATTCGGATCAATATCAATATCCTCAAACTTTCCATCGTATTCCTTTCCATCGACAATCACCAAGGCTTTAGTGATGTCTAGTTTGACTGCGGCTTTAGTGGTTATCCTAACTATTCCATTTTTACCTTTTTCTCCCCACAGCGTGGTAGCTACTTCTCCTTTTTGTACCCTGATATCTTTAATTTCATCAGGGTCCAACCAATCAATATCGTTATACTCCTTTCCATCAACAACGTAAAGCGGCGGATCTCCTTCCAAATTTTCGATACTACGTATCTTAACCTTTTCACTGCTCTCGCCATTTTCACGACCATAACCAATTACTTTTACCTCATCTGTTTTCGAACTTCCGTCGGATATAAGTACTACATTAATTTCCGTTTTCCCATCAAGTGCAACCTCTTGTTTTTCAAAACCCGGCCTGGAAAAAACAAGCGTACTGTTTTCGTCTGTTTTTATCGCGTAATTCCCTGAGGCGTCTGTTATGGTACCATAAGGTATTCCTTTTATCACCACCGCTACATTTGAAATTGGTTCGCCTTTTTCATTGGTGATTCTACCAGTAACTGTTTTTTCGGCAGTTGATTTCTCAGTTTTTCGTAATTGAACCAATAATTGTTGTTTTGATTTTCCGATGTTGTTTTGTATTTGAGCTGAACGATAGCCATCCTTAACAACAATAAAGGTATTTTCGTCATCTTCCGGGGAAAACCGAAATTTACCATCAGCAGTTGTTTTGTCAACTATTGTTCCCCATTGGTTATAAATTTCAGCTCCTTCTATTAAGTTTGCATTTTCATCGGTAACAACACCGCTGAGGGAAATATCGTGGTTTATAAAGTTCTCAGCATTGTGGATATTGTCCTTATCTTCCGTCGCTGAATCCAGACTATAATTGGTCATTCTTTCGAATTCGGGATTTGAACCCATTTTATAATCCGAAGTACGCACATAGTAAATTCCTCCGTTCTCAGTATTCTCATCCAACGACAAAGCATTCGCAACTACTTTGTCTTCCAGTCCAAGTGCATCAATTACGTCACCTCCGTTAAATCTTTTCGAGAGATCGAGTGCAGCTAACTGCGGATGATCTGACGGAAGCTCTGTTCCATCAACAACCACCTTTATCCGGTGTGTAGTATGAACCACCTCTGTTCTCACTTCTTTGTTCGATAAACCCATAAGTAGAATGGCCAGCAGGGGGAGCACAACCAGCTGTTTCAGCAGGCTGTAACGATTTTCTGTTTTCTTTTTCATCATGATAATACGGTTTTTTAATTGTGAGCCGTTAAGCGCAGTCAAAAAGGGAGCCACTCCTTTTTTATGCGCTAATCCTACCATGGCCAGTTGATAAGCTTCGGCATTATGATTTTGGGCTACCTGATGATCGGTCAGGTATTCCAGATTATTTCGCATTGCCTCGCGGATTAACCAGGCAAACGGGTTAAACCACTGGAAGAGAAACAAGAGCTCGGCAAAAAGGATATCGAGTGTATGACGTTCGCGAACGTGAATCATTTCGTGATCGATGATCATTTTCAGATCCGGGTTCTTCAATGTTTTTTCCGACAACACTATCCGCGAGAAGAAAGAGAATGGATGAATGTCCTTCTCTGTCAGGTTAACCTGTGCTCCGAATAATTCTTTCAGGCGGCTAAAACGAATAATCTTTATGGCTTTGAGGTGCCCTGTTAACAGATGCAGAGAAAAAACAAGAATTCCGAATGTATAAATTGACAGCAGGTAGTGATACCATTCCAACGAAAATTGGGACTCGTTTGCTCCTGTAGCTTCGGGCAGGTAGGCAAAACTATTTGCTGCAGCCACCGGAATATCCTGAATGTACCTCACTTTGGTAAACGTTACC
>DASQBW010000631.1:0-1834 GCA_035635015.1 Draconibacterium sp.
GTTCTAACCTACCTATCGACATTTCGTGGAATGTGGAGCAAATCATCATTGGAACATCGGATGACACACCGTTGGTTTCTGAGAAGAACGTCCCTTTTGGAATATTATCACCATCGGCAACCGGAGCAAATCCTCTTACCCGGCCAGTTGCTCCACTTTCTTGTGCATACTTTTGAGCGGCCCGGTTAGCTAATTCAATATACTCGCGCCAGGGCATCTCCTGCAATTTATCAATTTCAGATGCATCTAATCCGGCTTCTTTTAAAATATACTCACCAATCTTTCGCGAAACAGTCTGATCCATTGCCTCAGTTGATGAGCCACTTAATGGTACAGTTTTATGCACCAAACCCTTTGATTTTGGCATAGCAGCTACGGTGCACACTTTAGCTCCACCACCCGATTGTCCAATAATGGTTACATTACCCGGGTCGCCGCCAAAATAGGGAATATTTTCTTTTACCCACTCCAATGCAGCAATCATATCAAGCGCACCAACATTACCAGAATTAGCATATTTCGCCCCTCCTACTCCGGATAAATCAGAAAAACCAATGGAATTAAGCCTGTGGTTTATTGATACAAACACCACATCACCTTTTTTACTAAGGTTTTCGCCTTTATAACCATCCTGTTCAATACCATTACCTGCGGAGAAACCTCCTCCGTGTAACCACATTATCACAGGACGTTTACCTCCATCGGCCAAACCTTTCGTCCAAACATTAAGACGTAAACAATCCTCACTTACCTCATCATAATTCCAACAGTCGGCAAATGATGCGTAAGGTCTTGAATATTGATTGTCCAATATTTGAGGTGCTGAATTACCCCACCATACTGCCGGGAAAACATCGTCCCATGGCTCTGGTTTTTGTGGTGGCATAAAACGGTTTTTGCCACCCGTATCTGCTCCATAAGGGATTCCCCTGAAATGATAAACGCCACCTCGTATAAAGCCCTGAACCTTACCGTAAACAGTATTAGCAATGGCAGTGTCATCGCCAATAAATAGCACTTGTCTGTCATCTTCTGCAGCATCACTTTGGTCTGAAGAAGATACACACGATGTCAAAGGCAGTGTGGAAGCAAGACCAATTCCGGCTGCTCCAACTCCCATTGTCTGAAAAAAGTTTCTTCTGTTGGTTTTCATAATTTATTGATTTTTAGTAGTTAATATAGTTCCGATTCTTTCAAGGTTCTGTTTAATCGTCAATTCGTTCGTGCCTGAAGAAAACATTCGCCAACAAACTTCATTGCTTTCGGAAGGCTTTTTCGCCAAAGTCCCCAGGTGTGTCCACCATCAATTATTCTTACTTCCACCGGAATCTGGCTTTCTTTCATTGCCAAAACCATCTCCAGCTGGTCGCGATTAACTTCATCATCGCCCAATTCAATGGCATAAATTACAGCTCTTTTTTGGTTGTCAGGCAACTCTCTGGCCAATCTGTAAACATTGTTCTCGGTCCACAAATCAGGCATGCTGCCATCGGCTTTTAGTGGTCCGAAATAATCTTCTCCTAACCATCCGCCACCACGGCCCCATCGGTCGACCTTTGCATTTTCATCGGAGAACATACCGATACTCATAGCATAACAAGCCTGAAACATATCGGGGTGTTTTAAAGAATACAATAAACAACCACGTCCTCCCATTGAAAGACCTGAGATTGCCCGGTAACGTTTTTCTGTTCGGCAACGGTAGGTAGCTTCGATATGTGGAATAAACTCTTCAAAGAAATAATCCTCATAATCAAAAGTTCCGTCGTATTTATTGTTGTACCAGTTACCAATGGCATGCGGCATAACAATGATCATTTCGGGAGCTTCACCG
>DASQBW010000632.1:0-1626 GCA_035635015.1 Draconibacterium sp.
AATTAGTACCGTTTATAACATGATCCAAAAATGTACGTAAATATTCAGCTGCTCCTCTATTGCCTGGACCTGTTGTTTCCGGTCCGCCAATTTTAGCCGTTGGTAACGCTCGTTTTACGGCATCAGCACTATAATCGTATAACTTTATGTATTCATCTATTGTACCTTGCCAGTAGCCAATATTAGGTTCGTTCCAAAGTTCCCAGTACCACGATTCAACCTCTTCCTGGCCATAACGTTCAACTGAATGTTTAACCCACTGATAAACCAGTTCTGCCCACTTTTCATAATCCTTAGGCGGATAGGCCCAACCTGTATAAATTTCGTCATACGGGGCTCCGGGATACCAGTGATGCCTGTATGGTTCGGGTTTAACAGATAAAGCTTCCGGCATAAATCCAATCTGTGCAAAAGGTTTCATTCCACGTTCTATATACGTGTCAAATATCCTGTCGATAATTGTCCAGTCATATATAGGATTTCCATCCCGATCTTCCGTGTATGCATTTGTTGAACCCCATTTTAAAGCATGTGTACCTCGTCCTGTTACCAATAAGCTGTGCGCCCTGACATAAACGGGTACCGGACTGAGCTCCGATATCTCGGTTAAAAGTTTTTTCCCGTCTTTCATATAGGTATAATTGGGTTCATCATACCCCCAAAAAGCCCACACAGGATCCATTGGCCCTAATTCGGCGTCAAAATCAACATTTATTGTCACAGGTTCTACCTGATATTGTGCATTGGTTACAGGCACAATTAACGTACTTGTTAAAAAAACAATCAGTAAGCATTTAAATTTTGATAGCATCTTATTTAATTTTATATAGTTAGTACAATTTTATTCTATATTCTTTAACCTTGTTATCGTTATACCTTGGAACGATTAGTGTATTCTTAAATTCATTAAAACAAGCAGATTCAGAAACTACGAGTACCTCTGAAATCTCTCATATTTTTACTGGTTTATCACTGCTTAATATCTTACAACACAAGAACTGAAAGTAAATTTTTTATTTTTCTCGTGCATCTTTTATTTCGTTATTTTAAATCAAACAAACACATTCAAATACTTACTCGTATCGGAAACCGGCATCACGCTATGATTAATCTCCGAATTAAAATAAACACTGTCACCTTTTTGAAGTGTGTATCTCTTTTCACCAACTTCAACAACTACCTCTCCTTCAAGTACGTATATAAATTCTTCACCATCGTGTGTAAGTTGATGTTCTTTAACTTCTCCTTTATTGGCTACAAAAAGAATTGGCTGCATCACTTTATCTTTGTATTCTGATGCAAACGGATAAATTTTATACCCCCTGTTTGTTTTTGTAATACCACTAATTGCCTGTTGGACAGGTATAAAGACTGAGGATCTGATTTCGTTTTCTTCCATCAAAACCGAAACATTTACGCCCAGTGCTTTAGCGATCTTTACAAGTGTTGCAACAGAAGGTATCACACTATTGGTTTCTATTTTCGACACCATACTTTTCGACAAACCACATGTATTTGCTATTTCCTGAATGGTTCGTTTCTGTAATTTTCTAAAATGTCGGATACGGGTTCCTATATAAAGAGACTTTGGCATAACTCTTATCGAATTACTCTATTATACTTGAT
>DASQBW010000633.1:0-2057 GCA_035635015.1 Draconibacterium sp.
ACTCTTCGTTGTTTTCGTAATGCAGTTTGTGCTCACCGGCCCAGTCATGCAGAATAGGGAAACACGGAGAAATAATAGCACTGGCAAATTTTTCATTCGCACCAATTACCATTACCTGCTCAATTAAATCCGATATTTTGAGTTTATTTTCTATCATTTGCGGCGCAACGTATTTCCCGCCTGAAAGCTTAAATATTTCCTTTTTACGATCCGTAATTTTCAGGTATCTATCATCAACCATAACACCAATATCGCCAGTATGAAACCAGCCATTTCTGTCAATTACCTCCTCTGTTAATTCCGGTGCTTTGTAATACCCCATCATTACCCCCGGTCCTTTGCACAAAATTTCGCCATCAGCTGCAATTTTAACATCGTAGCCTTCAAGAACAGGGCCAACCGTACCGATCATCATCTCTTCTTTAATGGGGTTATTTACAGCAATTACCGGAGAGGTCTCTGTTAAACCATAACCTTCAAGGGTTGTTAATTTGGCCATTCCAAAAACGCGTGCAATTCTGGGTTGTAATGCAGCACCTCCTGAAACGATATATGTGATGTTCCCTCCAAGAGCAGCCCTCCATTTTGAGTAAATCAGTTTATCGGCCACAGCTATTTTTATACGCAACAGCGGTCCATATTTTTTATAGAATTCAAAATGCCGGGAAAGGTTTAAGGCCCAGAAATACAAGCTCCTTTTAATCCCCGAAAGCTCTTTTCCTTTGGCAATAAAACCATCGTACACTTTTTCAAGTAATCGGGGTACCGAGTTAAAAATATGTGGTTTTACCTCTTTGATGGAGGTAACAATCTGAGAGAGGTTGCCTACATAATAAACACCCAAACCCTTATACTGAAAATGGTAATTGACACTGCGTTCGTAAACGTGGCACAGCGGTAAAAAACTCAGTGCTCTGTGCTCTTTCCCCAATTCGTGTAATTTCACATGCGCCGTAAAATTCGAAACCAGGTTTTTATGGCTCAGCATCACTCCTTTAGGCACCCCTGTTGTCCCCGAAGTATAGATTAAAGTAGCAAGATCATCCTCCTGGATATCTTTTTTAAGCGCTTCAAGTTCTTCAGAAAATTCATCCTTTTTCGACTCGCCAAGTTCAAGAATCTGATCGTAATGTTTTGCCCCTTCCACCTCTTCAAAAGTGTATACGGCATCAACTCCATCAATCATATTGGCCAACGGACACATACTTTGAAAAAGCTTCTGATCGCCTGCCAGTATAATTTTAACCTCTGCATGTTTCAGAATGTACTTATATTCATCATCGCCAAGTGTCGGGTAGATTGGTACATGCACAATTCCGGCCATCGCCAGTCCCATATCAGCAATATTCCATTCGGGCCGGTTGGTAGTAACCGTAGCAACTTTATCGCCACCTTTTAATCCCAAAGCCAGCATTCCCATTGCCAGCTGATGCGATTTTTTGTAATAATCTTCTGTTGAATAAGTATACCATTTACCATCCTTTTTCCCAGCAATAGCATCTTCGCGGGGAAATTCATTTAATGCACGTTCAAGTACATCGAAAGTACGTGTAACTGTCTGTCCCATATCTCAATTTTAAAAACTTCGAAATATAATGCTTTTGTTGTTGGTTGATTTGTTATACAATCGTCGTTTTTTGGGGCAAATCCAATTTTTACATGTTCTAAATAATCCTAATGCATTGACTATGTGCCTATTGAAAAAACTACTATCGACTATACAACCAAAATATTCCAAAATTTAATCTGCTTTTCTATTTATTTCGGTCTTCTTCGGCCTGAAGTTGTTGATACTTACTGTCTTTTAAGTAAGCCCAGATTATTAATCCGGCAAGTAACAACACCGATGCAGGAACTGCCGGATTTACACCATCGGCAACACCTTTTCCGTACGAATGCAAGCCTGCCAGGTAGTAGTTCACACCAAAATAGGTCATCATTACCGAGGCGAAACCAATTATCGAGGCAAAATTATAATTGAAAGTTCCCTTTAACGATGGAATTAAACGCATGTGTACAATAAATGAATAGATAACAACGGTGATCAATGCCCAGGT
>DASQBW010000634.1:0-8569 GCA_035635015.1 Draconibacterium sp.
TTTTCGATGAATTGAATTTTTGTATTGTTCGGTGGTGTAATTCCTTTTCTTTACGTTTTAGAAATTCATCGTAAACCTCAAAAAAAGTTATTTCATTATCCGTAAATCGTGGTTTTGTTTTGGTTGATACATATTCCAGCATTAAATCTCGCACCTGCTCAAACGATGGTGTATTTTCTTGCTGCATTAATTCAGTATAATAATTTTGTACCGATTCTAAAATATCATTTAATCGCTGGTTGAAATTTTGCGCTCCGGTTGCCTGCCATTTCATCCGTTTCTCTTTAAAATCCCATTGCTTTGGAAATACTTTTAAATCGGTAGTGCAATGGAAACGATGTGCACGGTCAACACTTACTGTCAAACGCACTGGCACCTGCTCCAAACTTAAAATAGATTGTAGTTTCCGATTTCTTTTTTTAGCATCAGTTATTTTCCTGATTTCCTTTTGAACATCTTCTGTTCCTGGCTTGTATTGTCCGCGAAGATTAAAACTGTAATTTGCCATATTGCTGATATTTAGCTATTTAAGCGTGTACCAATGTGTACCATTTATTTTTGTGCTATTTTTTACATCTACTAAATATTGATTATCAATTATTTATAACTGAATATTGTGGTACACATACGGTACACATACCCTTTACAAAGGTAACATTATATTTAACAACGTGGTAAACTAATTACAGAATGATACCCTATAATGCCTATATATACTAATACTTTGAAATATATTAATGATTTTATGAATATAATATAAGTAGCGCGCCTCTCGCTACATTAAGGTCAGTATTTACTGGCCTTTTTTATTTTGTAGAGACTTACTCCAAAATCTTCCTTTTATCAAAAAATTAGTTTAAAATAGTCTAATAGAAGCCTTTAAGTTAAATACTCAGAGGCTTTTATATTCTTCTTTGAGACACATACGGGAAGTTTTGACGGCTTACACCCTCTTATCATTCAATTTTATTTTCTGACTTAAAGCCTGTATTTTTCAAATATTCTTAGCTGTACATTTATCAACCTCATCAAAACCAAATGAGTTTATTTGAGACATCTTCTAACAGTACCTCATCTGTTTAACATCCTCTGGTAATCTTCAGGTGTATCCACATCATCCAAAGGATCAAGACTGTTAATCCGCTTCACATTACCTCGAAAGGTTTGTATTAATTTTTTTGCTCCTTCTTTCCCATTTAACTTTTGAAGTTCGTTGAAATAACAACGATCAAAGACAACAGGAACGCCTTCCCAACCGGTATCAGAAACTGAAACAATAATTTGATCTTTTTTTGTTTGAAAAGTATGTAACAACTTTAGAAAATGTTCTGTCGTAATCAATGGTTGATCAAGAAGAGCAATTAATACTGCATCTGTTGCCGGGTAATTTTTTATAATGCTTTTAATTCCAGAATTGATCGAACTTGCCATTCCCTCTTCCCATTCATCATTGATAATAATTTTTACATTATATTCTTCAACAACCGGAATAATTTTATCTGCTGATGCGCCTAAAACAACATTAAGAGGATATCCCGTTTTCATTAATTTTTTGATCTGATGCCCGATCAAAAGTTCGTTTCTCCATGGTAATAATTGTTTAGGTCTTCCCATTCGGGCAGAACCTCCTGCGGCCAGCAGTATTAGCTGAAAATTAATCATGAATAGAGCCGATTTTTTCGCGAAGTGCCACAGGTGTTTGCCGCCGTACCACACTTAAAATTTCTGCCAAAACAGAAACTGAAATTTCGGATGCCGTTTCTGCCCCAATATTGATTCCTGCCGGTCCGTGTATTTGTTCCAAAAATTCAGGTGAAATTTCAGGATCAAAATCCAATAGTGTAGAAAGTATTCTTTCACGTCGATTTGTCGATCCAATTAAGCCCAAATAGGCAGGATTTATATCCTTTATCGCCATCAGGTACTGAACATCTTTATTAAAACTGTGTGTCATCAGCACTACAGCTGTTTGTTTATCAATAACAGATGTATCAATGGAATCAAATGAAGGTGTTATCAAAGCCGATACTCCCGGAAAATAATCACAGGATTTCGATTCTTCCGGTGGGGCAACTATTGTAACTTCCCAACCCAATAGTTTTGCTGCCTGAGAAAGTTCAACTGCATCATGTTCAGCACCAAAAATATAAAGTTGAAAAAGTGGTTCAAACGTTTGCGAAAAACACTCCTTACCATTAATCTTGCCTATAGTAAGGGATGGATTAAGAGAATACGTTTTATTATTCAGAGTAATGGATGAACCTGCATCGTGAAAATCTCCTGTTTCTCTATAAAACCATGTATCCATTTTAAAATTTTGTCGTGCTTCTAACACTTGCTCAAAACTATCCAATAGTTCATCAGAAAGAAAAACCGGTTCAATGAGAACATAAATAATACCCTCACAGCCTATTCGTAAACGACCATCGTAGGTCATAAGCTTTACTTTTCCGGTTTTAAAAACGCTTTGTGCCTGACGCTCTATTTCTTTTTCCACACAACCGCCACTAACAGCACCAACCAATTCCCCTTCCTCACTTATGATCATTCGTACACCTGGTCGCCGGTAGGAAGAGCCATCAACAGCCACAACCGAAACAAAAACGGCTTTTTTCCCCTTTTGCTGCCAGGTTTTTAGAGTATGAAACAGAAGCTTAATTTCGTGTGTCATTTCGCTAAAATTGATATCGAACTACCTTTAAAAGTTTGCGCTTCAAAATTATTTATACCTTTTTTAATGCTTCAAGCACCTTGTCGGGGGTCATCGCCATTTCAAATAGACGTGCCCCGGTTTTATCATAGATTGCATTAGCGATTACGGCTCCCATGCACACAATGGCAGGTTCTCCGCCACCCTGAGGGGGTGTATGTCTTTCCAGAATTTTTGTTTCCATTTCCGGAATCCATGAAAAACGCGGAAGTTCGTATGTATCGAAATTAGACGTTTTTACAACGCCTCCCTCAAACTCAACTACTTCTTTTAATGCGTAGCCCAGTCCCATATTAATACAACCTTCCATTTGTATGGTAGCCCCTTGAGGATTCACACAAAATCCCATTTCCTGTGCTACCCAAATCTTGTCAACTTTCACCTCTCCGGTTTCACTGTTTACATCTACCCGTGCAATATGTGCCACATATGTACCTGCATCAACTCCAATAGCTACGCCATATCCTCTTCCACTAGACGAAACAGCTGGTTTCCAGTCTGCCATTTCAGCAACGGCTTCCAGAACGTCTAATGCCCTTTGGTCATTTAGATTTTTCAAACGAAATTCCACAGGATCAATCCCGGCTTTAGCAGCCATAATATCCACCTGTACTTCACGGGCAAAAGTATTGGTACTGTTTCCGGGGCCACGCCAGGCACCTGTCGGGAACGGATGTATACCCGGAGCTGTCCAACCACGACCGTAAACCGTTCGTTTCTGATGCGGCACATTATACATCGTTTCTGACCCGCGGTCTCCGGCATAAAAAACGTGATAATCCCAAAACTTTATATAACCCGAGTCATCAATCCCTGAATTGATTTTCACAATGGCGGCCGGTCTGAAATTATCGTAAAAAAACTCCTCTTCCCTATTCCAGTCTACCATAATGGGTTTGCCGGTTATTTTTGCAAGTCTCGCCGCTTCAACAGCTTGCTGGTGCGCCGATTTTCCGCCAAAGCCACCACCCAGAAATGGAGGTTTTATACGCACTTTTTCTTCTTCCATTCCTAATATTCGTGCAATATTGGATTGGGCAGGAAAGGGCGTTTGCGTACCCGCATATACCGTCAATTTATCCCCGTCGTAATATGCCATGGCCGTATGGGGCTCCATGGGCGAGTGAGCAACATAACCATCATGAAATTCGTTTTCAAAAACTGTGGATGATTCTTCTTTCCCGGAATCTAGATTTCCCTCATCAATATTTACATTACCATCGGGTGCCTGCGCTGCAAGGTATTCAAAGATGTTGTTGTTGTTTACCGGTTTTTCATCCGTATCAAATTCAGCTTTAAACAAACTTCTGGCTTCTTTAGCCATTTCCGGATCTTCATGCAAAGCTGCAACCAAATCTTCTTCCTTAATAATCTGTACTCCCTCAACTTTTTCAGCTTCCGAAGTATCTACCGAAACCAGTTTTGATGCATGAGAAGGAGGACGCAATATTCGGGCATACATCATTCCTGGCATTCGAAAATCGCCCGAATATTTGGCTTTCCCTGTTACTTTCTCTAAACTATCGGAACGCATTTTTGGTGTTCCCATAATTTTGTACTTCGAAAAATCTTTAACTTTTGCCCCCTTTTCCAGCTCTCGAACAATTGTTTTGCCTTCGGTAAGCATTTCGTAACTTACATGCTCTGTTTTATTGTTGCTGTTATATACAATCCCTTCGTTTACTTCCAGCTCATCTACATTTACTCCCAACACTTCGGAAGCCATTTCCAGGAGCACAGCCCTTGCCTTAGCAGCAGCAGCCAACATCGACGGACCAAACGAGCGCGTTGTTAACGACCCAAAAGTTCCCATGTCCCATGGACAAAGATCGGTATCGCCCATCACCATGTCTACACTTTCATAATCCACATCCAGTTCATCAGCGAGCATCATTGCCAAACCCGTTATAACGCCCTGTCCCATTTCTATTTTTCCGGTGTAGCAAGATACTTTTCCATCATCGTGGATGCGCAAAAACGCATTAAAATCATCGGGTATTCCACGACGCTGATCACCTTCGGCAGCAAACATTTTAAGCGTTGCCGCGGCATTAAACAAAACAAAAAGGCCTCCTCCAATTAAACGTAAAAAATCTCTTCTTTTAATCGACGGTGACAGGTTATTATTTATAAACTCCTGATATTCTTCTAATTCATTCATTTTCCTGTAATTTAAAATTGAACCTTTTTAATTCACTCACTAATCCTCTGTTTTAAGGACTGAAGCCGCTTCTTCAATGGCATCGAGTATACGGTTGTGTGCTCCACACCGACAGATATTATCTTCCATCCCATAAATGATATCTTGCCGTGATGGATCAGGCATGTCATTTAGCAATCCAACAGCATTCATTATCATCCCCGGAGTGCAGTAGCCGCACTGCAAAGCATCGTGATTTACAAATGCCTGCTGCACAGGATGCAATTTATCTCCTTCGGAAAGCCCCTCTATGGTAAGAACAGTTTTCCCGGCTACCTCTCCAACAGCAGTAACACACGATCTTGTTGCCATATTATCAATAAGTACGGTACAAGCTCCGCAAAAACCTTCGCCGCAACCGTATTTCGTCCCGGTTAGGTCAAACTGTGTTCGCAGTACCCAAAGTAACTTTTTGTCGGGCTCCTGTTCAACTGAAACCTTTTTTCCGTTCAAAGTGAATTCGATTTTTTCTTTCATAATAACTTCTTTATCATTGTAAATAAACTAGCCCGAAGGGGGAATAGTTATAATCGTTCTGCCACTATGAATTATGCTGGCAACGAACAAAAATCCTTCCCGGAAATTTGGAACCAGAAACGTTCCAATACGTACCGGGATTTTTGGTAGAAGTTGAAGGTTCCTTCAAATTTAGTAAGAAAAACATTATTTTCCCAGCCCTCTGAAAAATCAGTGTGATCATCTTGATCGGAGGTTTCCTGGATGACCTATTTTATCTATAGAAGAAGCTTTCCTCAATCTCGAAAAATGAAATAAGGCAGAACAAATTAACTCCTTAAAATGGAACACCCCGCTTACTTGAAGCTGGAACCTGATGTGTGAAAGTTTGGTATGAAAAACGAATGCTTAATCACAGTTTGTACTTGAAAAAAGCGAGTTTGTACAACTAATAAACGTCATTGGATGTTAATTGAACATCTTAATTTCAGCTCCGGTCATAACCCGGAAATAAAAATTATATAATCAATTCCAGCAAAAAATTATCGTCTCGATTGCTCTATCTCTGACCGATATTCGGTTTGCTGTCGAAACCCAACAATGTAATAGAAAACAAAAAGTGAAAGTATGCGACATTTTCTTGCTAAACAGGCATTGGTTTAACGAATTTTCAATTTGATCTGTTCAGATACTAAAAACACCTTGTACTCCATCAATACTTCTTAATTAACTCTTATTATCCCGGTATCGAGTTGGTATAATGAATTTAAATGACGTATTCGCCAAACCTGCCAAATAAATTAAAATTTACTTCTAACCAACACTAAAAGAATGAAAAAAAGAAACAGCGTATTCAGATTGAAAAATGATCACTCGATTCAAATTGTCTCACATACTGAATTTTTCCTTAAACAACCGCTTCATATTGCGATGATAGGTATTTGCTAAACGGGTGTGAAAATATGGATACAGAAAATGATCGCGTAAAGCCGACTCACTTTTGAAATAAGTTCGGTGTATGATCTTTGTATAGCCTTTTCGAGTCTGACTAAAGCTTAGCTGTTGTTTTCCATGCGTAACATTATCTTCCACATAACTAAACTCTATTACCTTATCTTGCTGATCCACCGTTGTTATTTCAAATGCAGTTGCCAGCTTTTTTATTTTTAATACATTCAAGTTCAAATAAATAATCTGCCCCTGATCAATCCCGCCAACATAATCATTCGGATAAACCAGTTCATTACTGTTTTTTGAAAACAACAATCCAAACGAAAAACGCGAAGCGTTCCAGGCAATTGAAGGGTTGGTATGCACATAATGCGACCAAACGTGCGAAAGACTATCTTTAATTACATATTCACGTTCATGAAAACAAAAACCTTCAGTACTTGCTGCCGGGGTCAAAGATGGTTTTACCTCAAAAAACGATTTGGTATGATTGTTCATTTGAACCTTTACATAATGCTCGACTTCTTCGTAACCCACCCGGTCAAACTCAACATCGGCCAAATACATTTGTCCAATACACAGACAAGGCACAAGGGCTATGATAGCAACTATAAGAATGAATCTTTTCATAAAATCTTTAAAAAACTCAAGTAAAGAGCTCTTGGTCGTAATCTATTACAATAGTATGTAAAATTTAAATTCGAGCAAACCTGAACACAATTTTATCGTATACGAATTTATTCGTCAAATCATCGATTACACAATATGAATGCAAGGAGAAAGAAGCCAGGCCTTAAAAACAGCATTATTCTATACGCTTTTTTTGCTGTTATTCTGTTGGTGCTAACCATTTGGTTCGGGTTACGTCTATTCGGAATTATTTGACACCCGATTATAATTTAATGGCAATAGCATTTGATTATTTTCTACATAGCTCTACTTTTATAACAGCAATTTTAAAGCATATGAAAAACAAATTTATTCTGCTTACTGCTGTTCTCAGCTTGATTTATAATTCGGTGTGCATTTCACAGAAAAGTTTTATGGAACAAGATAAAATCACTTGTGAGCAAATACTCACAAGCCTGGAGCCTCACAACAACAAATCGACTGCAGAATTGGTAGTTCTTACCGGGAAATTACTGTTAAATTCGCCCTACAAAGAACATACACTTGAAGCCTCGCCGGAACATCTAATTATAAATATGCGCGAATTCGACTGTACTACTTTTGCCGAAAATTGTCTGGCAATTGCACGTGCTGCTAAATCAAAAAAACCCGGCTTCGAAGAGTTTACAAGACAACTGCAGCTTATTCGGTACAGGGATGGAAGAATTGAGGGATATCCGTCCAGATTGCATTATTTTAGCGACTGGATAACGAACAACGACAGAAAACGAACCGTAAATTCGCTCTCTAAAACCATTAATCAAATCCCTTTCGACAAGACAATCAATTTTATGAGCCAGCATCCACAAAGCTATTCTGCATTAAATGGCAATGTCGTTTTTCTTCAAACAATCATTAAACAAGAAAATGCTTTAACAAAAAGTCCGTTATATTTTATCCCAACTGAAAAGATCAATGAACTTAAACACCTACTAAAAAACGGCGATATTTTTGGTATTACCACCAATATTGAAGGATTAGATATTATACACGCAGGCATTGTTCTTTTTAAGGAAAATGAACTACACTTTATGCATGCTTCTTCAAGTGCAGAAAAAGTTATTATTTCAGAAACTCCGCTATATGATTATCTCGTTAACCGTAAAACGGCTACCGGAATTATGGTAGCCCGGCCACTATAAGTCAAGTCATAAGCCCTCGAATCTGTCAAATAAAAGCACCTCAATTATTTAATTTGTACTTTTTCTATTGAACAAATTATATAATTAATTCGTAACTTATGCTTTTATAATTCAAAAACACTAGCTTTAAAATTCAAAATTATGAGGAAAACAATGGTAAGATTTATGGCAATTGTGGCCATAGTAATTTGTAGCATGGTTTCGGCAAATGCCCAGGAACTCGGAGTACGTTTTGGCGATATCTCAGGCGGCAATGTTGCAATCGATGGAATTTTTAGTACCGGTCAGTTTAGCCGGGTACATGCCGATGTTTCTATTGGCGATGGACTAGGTATTGATGTGTTATGGGATTTCTTATACCGCCCTTTGGGTAACGAAGCACTTAACTGGTACATTGGTGCAGGTCCGTATGTTTGGATTGATGATCCATTTTGGTTGGGT
>DASQBW010000635.1:0-2072 GCA_035635015.1 Draconibacterium sp.
TTACGAAGACCTCCCGGAGCCGGGGAAAATGTTTATCGTTTCAATGGTAAACAATGCCGGAGCTGGAGAAAAGATCTGGAAATTTCTATTGAAGATGAACTATAAAGAAGGGATCGATTTTATGTTGATGGGGTAATGGGATATCTTAATTTTGAAAGTTATTTAAAATATTTCTAAATAAGTTCTTTCAAAATAAAAATAAAGCACCTACCTTTGTACCCACTACGTGGATAGATTTGAGATTGATTGCAACCACTTAAAAATAATGCTAAAGCAATCGCTGTTTAACAGCTTCTCAAAGTTTTTCAGGTAGTTAATTTTTTAGAATAATGGTTTGTCAAAGGTTATATTTCAACTTGCGTTGATCAACAATGGCAACATCATGTATTTCTTACTAATTATTAACTCGTGCCGAATATCGGTAGAAAAAAAATTATTATGAATTATTTATTTACAAGCGAATCAGTATCGGAAGGTCACCCGGATAAGGTAGCCGACCAAATTTCAGACGCACTCCTCGACCAGATTCTGGCTTTTGATGCCAACTCGAAAGTGGCTATCGAAACACTGGTAACAACCGGACAAGTAGTTGTTGCCGGCGAGGTAAAATCGCAGGCTTATGTTGATGTGCAGGAAGTTACCCGAAACGTAATTAATCAAATCGGCTATACCAAAGCAGCCTACCGTTTCGACGGAGATTCGTGCGGAGTATTAACTGCCATACACGAACAAAGCGACGATATCAACCGTGGTGTTGACCGTGAAGAAAAAACCGAACAAGGTGCTGGCGATCAGGGAATGATGTTTGGATATGCCTGTAAAGACACCGAAAATTATATGCCGTTAACGCTCGACCTGTCGCACAAAATTTTGCAGGAACTGGCCGTAATTCGACGTGAAGGAAAAGAGATGACTTACCTTCGCCCTGATTCAAAATCGCAGGTAACGGTAGAATACAATGCAGCTAATGAGCCTGTTAAAGTACATACCATTGTGGTTTCAACGCAACACGATGAGTTTGATGCCGACGAACCAATGCTGGCAAAGATTAAAGAGGACGTAATCAACATTCTGATTCCGCGCGTTAAAGCGCAACTTTCGGAAGAAGTACAGGCCCTTTTCGGTAACGATATTATATATCATGTTAATCCAACGGGTAAATTTGTTATTGGCGGCCCACATGGCGATACCGGATTAACCGGCCGCAAAATTATTGTTGATACCTATGGTGGGCGCGGTGCACACGGAGGCGGTGCTTTCTCGGGAAAAGATCCGTCGAAAGTTGACCGATCAGCCGCTTATGCATCACGCCACATCGCCAAAAACCTGGTGGCCGCCGGGGTAGCTGACGAGATTTTGGTGCAACTGGCTTATGCCATTGGTGTTGCCAAACCGGTTGGTGTATTTGTAAATACTTACGGACGTTCGAATTTAGGTTTATCCGATGGTGAAATTGCTGAAAAAGTGAAAGCTATTTTCGATCTTCGCCCGGCTGCTATTGAAGAACGATTGAAATTACGAAATCCCATCTATCTGGAATCGGCAGCCTACGGGCATATGGGAAGGGAACCTAAAATCGTAACAAAAACTTTCGAGTCGCCATACAGTGGCAAGGTTACCAAAGAACTGGAACTGTTTACCTGGGAGAAACTCGATTTTGTTGACACAATTAAAGAAACTTTTGGGCTTTAAGGCCATTGAAATCAATTGATTTCCAAACTTTAAATTCCGAGGGATTGTATTAATATACGCCATTAGGACGGTAATTCTACCGTCCTTTTTTTTTATCCAATTTTTACAGAGAAGTTGTAGTTTTAAAAAAAGGTATTATATTTGCACCCGCGTTCAACAAGACATTTCATTTGAAATAAAAATATATTGCGGGATGGAGCAGTTGGTAGCTCGTTGGGCTCATAACCCAAAGGTCGCACGTTCGAGTCGTGTCCCCGCTACTACAAGGAGAATCAAGAAATTGGTTCTCCTTTTTTATTTTTAGGCGTCAAGTTTTTCCATGTTTGTGTATTAAATCCCGAAACCTTTTCAAAAAAGCTTCGTGATCAGCTATTCTAGAT
>DASQBW010000636.1:0-1773 GCA_035635015.1 Draconibacterium sp.
ATTTAAAGTGCCGGCCGTGTTTACCCACCCGAACCTGCTTAAACAGTACCGGACCTCCATCATCCAGTTTTATAAGCAAGCCGATTAAAAGCATAAGAGGTGAAACACAAACAAGAATGAAAATGGTTAAGAAAAAATCGATGGTTTCCTTTAATTTTAATCCGAAGTAGTTGCCCGGAGTATTTCTAAAAGAAAGTAGAAATTGCCTGTTAATGTATGAAACTACCGGTTTTAATCCACCAATACTAAATACATTGTTGTGGATATGAAATATTACACCAACTTCGCGGCATAAATCGATGTGATTTATAATTCGTTTGGTCTGAAAATACTTTTTACAGAAGATAACTTCATCCACAATATTTTCATCAATTATTTTTGCAAAGTCTTTTTTCTCCGAAAATATGGGAAATGTTCCGCTGTACTTTGTTTTAACTTCTTTTGAGTCAGTAATAATTCCAACTATATTGTAGCCCCATTCTTCGGTCTCGATAATTTGATCAATAAATGCAATGGAATCATCATCGGCGATAATCATTATCATTCTGATATTAAAGCCTTTTTTGCGCAGATATTTCATTATAGATCTGCCAATTGCTTTTTGCGACGAAAGTACGATGTGATTTAAAAGTGCGAATTTTAAGAGTAAGGTTGTACTTAAGCTTCTGAATTCGAATAATTCAACCAATAGAATTAGTGTACCTGTTCCTATCAATACAACCAATATGTATTTATGAACAACAGAACGATAGCGTTGAATCCTTGCCATAGTTCCCATTTCAAAGAATTCCAAGAGTCCAAACCATAACGGAGACATGATAAATGTAATTACCATGTGCTCCTTATTGTTTATGAGGTAATTAAAAGTTAATACTCCTGTTACCCATAGCGTTAAGTAAAAGCATAGTACTGTAAGTACAACCTGAAAAGTTACACTTATTCTTTCCAGTGCCGGTTCTCGTGATTTAATCATGATGAAAATTTTTAATGTTGAAGGTTGATACTGACTAAGAGGATGTTTAAAAAGTATGTTTGCAATAAAAATAAGCTTACAAACTGTAAGGAACTTTGTTGCTTACCCCAAATTTCCCGGTCGGGGATTTAAAACTTCGATCGGTATAGGAAACATGCAAGAGTGATGAAAAATCAGTTTAAATTGAAAGTTTCGTTTCTAATTGTTTTTCCTTTTAAACAGCATGTCAGGTGTTTACTTGTAAGCTTGTTATTTTCGATTTGTACAATAAGTTGTTGTATACATTAACCAGGTTTTTATTTTCGTGTTCCCACGAGAGTTCATTAATAATCCGGTGATAACCGTATTCTGCCATTTTTTCTCTAATGTTCGGATTATCAATAAGGTATAAAATCTTTTCAGCAAAGTCTTTGGTATTGTTATTTTCGGCATACAACGATGCTTTTTGTGCCGATATCCGACCTTCTTTAAGATCGTACTGAACGATTGGCTTTTTAAGTGCCATATATTCCATAATCTTATTCATTGTCGATAAGTTATTCATCTCCGATGGTTTGTCAGGGTTTACACAAACATCGGTTGTATTTAGTACTTCCATTAGCGTTTCATCGGAAACCCGGCCGTAAAAATCTATGTAGTTGTTTAAATTTAATTTTGTGCAAAGTGCTTTCATCGCGTCAAGACTAGTTCCTCCTCCAAGAATTGCAAATTGAATATCATTTCGTTTTTCAGTGATGTATTTTGCACTTTCAAGGAGTAAATCAATTCCTTCCTGCTCGCCAATAACACCTACATAACCA
>DASQBW010000637.1:0-2944 GCA_035635015.1 Draconibacterium sp.
GGAGTTTTTTCTTCCTCCTTAGGTTTTGCCGGAGCTGCTGGTGCTTCCACGCTAGTATCAATGGTACAAACAACGGCTCCAACCTCAACCGCTTCTCCTTCTTCAGCTTTTATTTTAATTTTACCACCTTCGCTGGCAACAATAGTCAATGTGGCTTTATCCGATTCCACTTCGGCTATTTCCTGATCTTTGGAAACTACAGCTCCGTCTTCAATGAGCCAACTTCCAATCTCAACTTCGGTTATGGATTCTCCCGGACTGGGAACTTTGATTTCAATAATCATATTTTGGTTTTTTATGACGCTACAACTTCCTTTTGTTTAAAAATGGACTCCAGAATATGGTCAAGTCCTTTTTTGTGTTTTTCCATCAGTCCAACAGCAGGGCTTGCACTTTCAGGACGGCCAACGACTCGAAATCCAAGGTAATCCAGCTTCCTGTTTATAAAAGGCCATGCACCCATATTTTCAGGCTCATCTTGTGCCCAAATCAATTCAGTTGAGTTGGAATATTTGTGCAATATCTCACTGATCTGTTTATTCGGAATTGGGTAGATTTGCTCTAAACGAACAATAGCAGTATTCGATATCCCATTTTCTGATTTATATTTTACTAAATCGTAATACAATCGTCCGCTTGTAAATACTACTTTCTCTACCAAATCAGGTTCTGCAACGGCATCATCAATCACTTCAAGAAAATGTCCTTCTGCCATTTCTTCAATTGTTGAGTGAACCATCGGATGACGTAACAAACTTTTTGGAGTAAAGACAACAAGAGGCAGACGCATTTTCATTTTCACCTGACGGCGCAACAAATGAAACATATTAGCCGGTGTAGTAGGAATAACAATCTGCATGTTGTTATTAGCCGACAGTTCCAAAAAGCGCTCCAGGCGGGCAGACGAATGTTCCGGGCCCTGACCTTCAAAACCGTGCGGAAGGAATAACACCAAACCATTCATCAATCCCCACTTTTCGAAAGCTGACGAGATATATTGATCGATTATTACCTGTGCCACATTATGAAAATCGCCAAATTGTGCTTCCCAAATCGTTAATCCGTTGGGTTCCGATAAAGCATAGCCATATTCAAAGCCCATTACCGCATATTCCGACAGCGGTGAATTATATGCCTTAAATCGTGCCTGGCTTTCGGAAACATGTTTCAAGGGGAAATATTTTTCTTCTGATCCTTCAATAACAAATGCTGCATGGCGATGCGCAAAAGTTCCGCGCTCGGAATCTTGTCCGCTCAGGCGCACCGGATGACCTTCAGTTACGAGTGTTCCGTAGGCCAGCAATTCTCCCATGGCCCAATCCAAACGGTTATCGTGAATCATCATTTTCCGATCGGAGATTATACGATTTACCTTTTTGAAAAATGGCAGATCGTCAGGTAAGGTATAAATTTTTTCGGCAACGTTTCGGATTGTCTCTTCGCCAACCCCGGTTTCTACAGGTTCGTTAAAAATAGCCTTCGACGGCATTTCGTAATTTTCAAATTCTTTCACCAAAAATTTACGAATCTTGAGCTTTTCAATCTTCTCCGACTCTTTGTATTTGCCCTCTAAAAATTCATCAAACTCCCGAATTTTTTTCCGCGATTCTTCAAGCGACATTATCCCAAGTTCATTCAATTTGTCGGCGTAAATATCGCGTGGATTTTTATGTTTTGCAATGGCCCGGTACAACATCGGTTGGGTAAAGCGTGGCTCGTCTCCTTCGTTGTGTCCATATTTTCGGTAACACAAAATGTCAATAAAAACATCGTTATTAAACTTCTGACGAAATTCCATTGCCAGTTTTATGGTCCATACCAACGATTCAACATCATCTCCGTTAACATGAAATACAGGCGAACGGGTTACTTTAGCCACATCGGTACAATATGTACTTGACCTTGCTTCGAGGTAAGGCGTTGTAAAACCAACCTGGTTGTTAATAACGAGGTGAATGGTTCCCCCGGTTTTATACCCCGGCAACTGCGACATTTGTACAGTTTCGTAAACTACGCCTTGCGTAGCGATGGCAGCATCGCCATGAATGATGATTGCCGCAGCCTTATTGTAATCGCGATTGTATTCGTATTCAATTTGCGAACGCACCATACCTTCAACAATAGGTGCAACAGTCTCCAAATGAGATGGATTAGGAACAAGTTTTAATTTCACTTTTTTCCCTAAATCGGTAACCACCTCATTTTCATACCCTAAATGATATTTCACATCTCCCTGGGCTATATCATCCTCGTATTCGGTTCCGTAAAACTCCTTAAAAATATTTTCATACGGTTTTTCCAGAATATTCGACAACACATTCAATCTTCCACGATGGGCCATTCCCAAAATAAACTCTTCCATTCCCAGTTCAGCACCTCGTTCAATCACCGCATCTAATGCAGGAATCAAAGCTTCTGCCCCTTCAAGGGAAAAACGTTTTTGCCCCACAAATTTTTTATGTATGAAGTTTTCAAAGCCTACTGCCAATTTCAAATGATAGAAAAAGTGTTGTCGCTTTTCGTTGGAATATTGTTCTGAATTTTTTGCACTCTCCATACGCTCGCGTAACCACTGTACCACTTCTGGTTTGCGCATGTACACATATTCAACACCTACCGACCGGCAATAAGTATCTTCAAGATGTGCCACAATATCTTTTAACCGGGCTGGGCCAATTCCTATTTCATTCCCCGCCTGGAAGGTTTGCTCCAGATCACTTTTATTAAGGCCAAAATTTTCAATATCGAGCGTTGGCGTATATGTACGGCGTGCACGAACCGGGTTTGTTTTTGTAAAAAGGTGCCCCCTTTGCCGATAGCCGTGAATAAGATTTAAAATAGCAAATTCCTTGTCTATATTCTCGATCTTAATCCCTGATGGTTTTTCTGCATATTGTTTTCGGGCCAGTTCAAATCCCGAAAAAAACTGTTGCCAGCTCTTGTC
>DASQBW010000638.1:0-3035 GCA_035635015.1 Draconibacterium sp.
CTCATTAGCTTACCGGTCTGCCGATCCATCTTATTTGTATTGTAGCGAACACCGCCGAACGAACCGGTTTTAGACAATATTTTAACTCGCATATTAAATTATTATACTAAAATGTTTGGGAGAAAGAATGTGAAGATTGGAATGTGTTATATGAAATGATTTCTCAATAATGATGTTTTTCATTAATGATAAATATCCGCAAGGTCATAAACGAGAGTTTTAGGTTCAGGATTGGAGAAATAGTCATCATAATTATTTTTTAACTCGGAGAAAAGTGTAAAAAATAATACAGGGTTACATTCGAATTGCCATACCTGTATTTCTTCTCCTTGTAACTCATTTACTTTTTCGCAAAAAGTAAATATCAAATCATTAAGGTGTCTTTCAAAGGAATCTTTATTAACCTCAATATTCAAGTACACATAGCATCGCCAAACAATAGTTTCTCTATTTTCAGAAACATTGCTAGCAATAATTTTTAGTATTTCTGGATTACATTTAATAGAACCTGTATCTGAAAAATCATAATTTATATCTTTTATTTCATCATTTGCAAAAATATAATAAACTCTAACTGCCCCTATTATTGCAATAATTCCAATTGCAATAAAGGCAATAGAGATGATCATTTTTGTATCATCATTTACAGGAAGTAGATTTTTTGAAAAAATGGTAATTATAAATGCAAAAAGAATAACCATAATATAAATGGAGATTGTTCTTGATAAGTTCCGTCGGTATTTATATACAAAAGGGTACATATTTGTATGATTCATATGTTCGTTGTATAAATTCAAGTTTCTCCATTTTGGGTAGTGCCGGTTATTATATAATCCTCAATAAAATCTAAGAGCTCTTTTTCGTACCTAACGATCTCTTCTCTTTTTAAAAATGAAATTGAATGAATAATGATATGTTGAGCTTCGATTCGGGCATGATCTTTATCGTGTGCTTCCATCCACTTGCGTAAATGTTCTTTTACAGCAGTTTTTGCATAAGTATTGCCTTTTGCTGCCGAATTTATGACCTCTTTTTGAAGGATTAGATAGTCTGATAGCATAGCTGAATTTATTTAGGGACATACTCATGTTTTCTGATGAATTTAGGAGCTTCGAAGAATTGCCGGAAACTTTCCCAACAATCATTTAACCGCTCTTCAAATACATCATTTCCAACTATCCGATAGTTCGTATTTTCATCAAAAGCTTTTCCTATTGCTTCCCACTTTTTCGAAACTTCATCGGTTGAATGAGCAAAAGGACTTTCTTTCAACCGGACAATTTTTCCGTGTTCAATCTTATAATCAGTTTCCCTGAAATTGACTGTTATTTCCTTCCAGTCAATTTCAACTTCCAGTTGGGGATTAAATTTGAGAAGAGTTGAAAATATAAGGTCTCTTCGGTAAGCCGGTTCGTCTGCTAGTTTCTTAATAGCTTTGCTAAACGCAGAGTAAAACACATTTACCGTTTCCGCAAAATCAGTATAGGTTATTTTGTTGTATTCATTCTTGTATTTATAAAGAGCAGATGGAGAGTCAATAAATCTTAAGTGAATCTTCTCGATATTCTTTTTCATACATCTTATTGATAAACAAATTGCCTTTTTATCTGATAGATGCATGTAGGTGTCTTTAAAGTTTAGATTTGATTTTTTACCCTGTATATCCTGAGTATAAAATGGGAAATAATAATTGTATTGCAGGTTTGGTCTTTTCATTGTCTGGTGTTTTATTGGTTTCTGCTATTTGGCCATTTCCCGAATTAGGGTTCTAAATGCAACCCTCACTTCCTCTTGTCTTTTTATATGTTCCAACAGGATTTCTTCAAGCCTGGTTGCAATTTCAGGAGTTAGTTTTTTTTCGATGGTTAGTGTGTTCGTGTATTTAGCCAACTGGTTGATGTTGTTTCCTTGCCTGGAAAGTTCTGTTCCCAGATGGTGTATTTCTTTTAAAAACTCAACATGGTTGAAAGAAACATTTTCATCAAAACTCTTTTTTAAAATGTAATCCGAGATAGATAATCCGTAACTATCAGCAATCTTTTTGATTTTGTCTTTTTGATTATCTGTACACCAAACCCTTATTCGATTAGAACGTTTTTCTGAAATCGGGATTTTTGGGCGACCGCCCAGATTTTTAATATATTTCATTATTGGCTGTTTAGATGATTGAGTTGCGAAATCATTTTAGTCCCAAATTTTATTTGGGCAAGAAGGTTTTTAGGGGGCTAAAAACACTACTTGCACCTTAAAAAACGCAAGCCGGTGCATGAAGCTTCGGCTGAGTCAGGGAAAAACGGGGATACAACTAAAAAGAAAAGAATATTGGGGCGATGTTGTGATGCTATCAATGTAACAGAGTAATAAGCAGACAGTAACTATATCAAAAAGAGTAGCAATAAAATAATATAACATTGTAACATTAAAACATTATATCAAAGTAACACTGTAACATTATTACCTGGTAACAAAATAGAATTAATGGGGTGTAACAATATAACAAAGTAACTATGTGGTCTTTGATTGGATTAAAGTGTTCTTCCTCATTTTTGAGGATTCTCCATTATTTTTTTTAGCTCTTCAATGTCAAGTAGATCTTTGGTGCGGCCGGATTTGATCTTGCTTGTAATCAGATCATCCACAGAGAGCACATTCCATTTCATTAATTTGGAGCCTTCGATTGTTACGACAGTGCTATCTTTATATGCCTGATCAAAACTCTTATTTACAGAAAACTTTGTTATAAGTTCCAAATCCAGGTCGGCAGGGGAAAACTTTACAGAGATGTTTTGTTTTTGCTCTTTTACGCTTTCTGGGAAATCGGTTATTTCATATCCCATTTCATTAAAAACTTCCAGTAGCCTGTTAAGGTTATCCTTTTTGGTATCAATCCAAAAATCTACATCTGCCGAATGTCTTTGGAAACCATAAAAATTAACAGCTCCTCCGCCTACCAGCAACATCCGTACTTTATGCTTGTTTGCTAATTTTAGAAAAGTATCAATGTTTTCTTTCCAGATGTTTTCCATGTTCACTTA
>DASQBW010000639.1:0-7123 GCA_035635015.1 Draconibacterium sp.
GATAAATAGGCCCGATAATCATGTCTGTCTGGAAAAATTCATCGGCTTGAAAATACTGACGAATCGAATCCAAGTTACGTTGGGTATCAAAGACATTCAATTTCACATCAAATCCGGCATTTTGCAACGAATCCACAGCCAGCAATACTCCTTCGTAAAACTGTACAAAATTTTCACTTCCGCCATAAAATTGTTTAAACAGCTCTTTCCGTTCTGGCAGTTGAATTGTAGTATCCAATGCTAATTCTGCTTCTTCATCCGTAAAAAGGGCTGTAGAGTCAATCACTAAATCTTCCCTGTTTAGCGTATCGTTTGCTACATAAAAAAGAGGTAAAAACAGTGCAACATTATAAACTTTTCCAGAATATGGTGCCATTAAATTGGGTGCACACGACTCAGGAATTTCGACAGGCAATTCGACGGCATAAAAATCTTCCATCAATTTTTCGGAGGGAATTTCCATCACAAAATCCTCTTGTTGATTAAATACTTCATTCAGTTTTTTGGGAATTAAAATGGTTTCACCGTAAGCCAAATTCCTTTGATCAAGAATAGGGTTGTATTTCTTTATATCAGGAATTGGGACATCATACTGTTGTGATAAACCGTACAATGTTTCTCCTTTTTGCACCAAATGCTGATTAAATGCTTCTTCGTTAACAGGTTTTGCAAGGGGCTCTGTTGTTCCGGCAACTGGTATTTTTATTACTGCACCGGCAGGAAAACCTGTATTTAATATCGGGTTAAGCGCCTTTAATTCTTCTTCTGAAATATTGTATTTTCGTGTTGTTCCCCACATTGTTTCACCCGATTCTATAATGTGCTCAATGTAATTTCGGGTTCCACTAATTTCAACCGGTTGAGGTTGGGCTTCACCAACTCCTGTTACCTTGCTACTTATTTTCAAGGTCATCCCGGTTTTTAATTGCTCTGCGCCGGGATTCAATTCAATAATCTCACTTTCAGTTGTTTCATATCTTTTGGCAAGCGAAAACAAAGTCTCTCCGGAAACAACCTGGTGGGTTATAAATTGTTCTTCGGTTTCGGGTGCTTCAGGCAAACCAGTTATTGCATTATCTTGCTCTTCTTCATTCCAATATGGAATATTTAATTTGGTTCGCTTCTTAAATTTCTTGACGGTTGGATTGTAAGTATAAAGTTCTTCTACAGTTATGCCAAATTTTTTGGCAATGGAATAAGCTGTTTCTTTCCTTGATTCGATCTTATAACTAATAAAACCTGAAGGATCACCCTTTTGAACAATAGAAGATTGCTGAACTTTTACTCCTTCGGAATACGGAATTTTTAATACCTGACCAACAAAAACTCCATCACCGATTCCCGGATTATGCTGCTCAAGTACCGATCTGGAAATACCATAATTATTGGTGATTGAATATATTGTTTCGCCCGTGCGAACGTGATGCATTACATATTTCTGGCCTTGCATAACGACAACCTCATTTTCAACCACGTTTTGCCCAAAAACGTACCCGGATGATACCAACAATATACATGCTATACCAAGCAGCAGAAGACTTCTCATTAACCTTAAGTTTTAAAAATTCGCTCAAATTTAGCAAAACTAAACAACACCTCAATTTTAACGCGCGGTTTCGAAATTAATTTTACATTTTTTACAAATGAAAGGCCGTAATCTTCCACTTCTTGTTAACACGTGATTTAATTTCATTCACAATTGGAGTTTGTTTGAAGCGTTATTCTTACTTTTGTGCTTCATTATCTAAATAGTTATTCATGCAGGAAAAGATTTTAATCCTTGATTTTGGTTCTCAGTACACACAACTGATTGGCCGCAAGGTTCGTGAACTAAATGTTTATTGTGAGATTCATCCCTTCAACCATTTTCCCGAAATTGACGAAAGTGTAAGAGGAGTGATTCTTTCTGGAAGTCCCTATTCTGTTCGCGATGAAGAGGCTCCACGCCCCGATTTGTCTAAAATTAAAAGTAAACTTCCGGTACTTGGAGTTTGTTACGGTGCCCAGTACATGGCACACTTTTTTGGTGGTGAAGTTGCACCTTCAAATACTCGTGAATATGGAAGGGCAAATCTGGGATTTATTGATAGCGATAGTGTCCTGTTTCAAAATATTAGCCTGCATTCTCAGGTTTGGATGTCACATGGCGATACAATTGTAAAACTTCCAAAAAATTATAAGGTAATCGCCTCCACCGAAGATGTAAATTATGCAGCGTATAAAGTGGATGATGAAAAAACCTGGGCGATACAATTTCATCCCGAGGTATACCATACTACAGAAGGTAAACAACTCCTGAAAAACTTTGTGACAACAATTTGTGGGTGCGAACAAAACTGGACTCCGGCCTCGTTTGTGGAAACAACTGTTAAAGAATTACAAGATCAACTGGGTAACGATAAAGTAGTATTAGGGTTATCCGGTGGCGTTGATTCATCAGTAGCCGGAGTGTTATTACATAAAGCAATTGGAAAAAACCTTACGTGTATTTTTGTGGATAACGGATTGCTTCGGAAAAACGAATTTGAGGATGTTTTACATTCGTACGAAGATATGGGGCTCAATGTAATTGGTGTTGATGCCCGCCAAAAGTTTTGGGATGACCTGGCTGGCGTTACTGATCCTGAACAAAAGCGAAAAATAATTGGACGCAATTTTATTGAAGTTTTTGATGTTGAGGCACACAAAATTAAAGATGTAAAATGGTTGGCACAGGGAACGATTTACCCTGATGTTATTGAATCTGTATCAGTTAACGGACCATCTGCAACCATAAAATCTCATCACAATGTGGGAGGACTGCCCGACAAAATGAAACTTAAAGTAGTAGAACCTTTAAAACTTTTATTCAAAGATGAAGTTCGCAGGGTTGGTACTGCGCTTTCAATAAAAAAAGAACTGCTGGGTCGGCATCCTTTCCCCGGTCCCGGATTAGGGATTCGTATTTTGGGAGAAGTAAATCCTGAAAAAGTAAGAATTCTACAGGAAGCTGATGCTATATTTATTAACGGATTAAAAAACTGGGGACTTTACGATGATGTTTGGCAAGCCGGAGTGATGCTACTGCCTGTTCAATCAGTTGGAGTAATGGGCGACGAAAGAACCTATGAAAATACTGTTGCGTTGCGAGCTGTAACATCAACTGATGGAATGACCGCCGACTGGGTGCACCTTCCTTACGAGTTCCTGGCAAAAATGTCGAACGAAATAATCAATAAAGTTCGGGGAATTAACCGGGTTGTTTACGATATCAGTTCGAAGCCGCCTGCAACAATTGAGTGGGAATAGTTGTTGGAAAATGTAACGATCTCGATTTTGGCAGACTTATTGTTAAAATATTTCGTTTAAATATTAAAATAAAGAGGTATTAGCCATGACAAAATTAAAATACATCAAAAACATCGGACTGGGGATAATAATCGCTTTTTTTCTGGCATCGCCGATAACAACAATCGCACAAGAAGCATTGCAGGAAAGTCAGGTAAAGTTTGCGCGGTTGCTGCGTTTGGTTGACGGATACTACGTTGATACCGCCAATGTTGAAGAATTAACGGAAAAAGCAATTGTCCATCTTCTGGAAGAACTCGATCCCCACTCAACTTATATTTCGCAAGAAGAAGTTGAAAAAATGAACGAGGGATTAAAAGGCAATTTTGAAGGTATTGGTATCGCTTTTAACATTTTTAAAGATACTTTACTTGTAACGACAACAATAGCCGGTGGACCATCAGAGAAAGTTGGTCTTCGTGCGGGAGACCGTATTGTAAAAGTTGATAATAAAGATGTTGCAGGAATTGGACTTAAAAACTCCGATGTGTATGATTTGTTACGCGGAGAAAAGGGAACAGAAGTCGATCTCACAATTGTGAGAAGGAAAACCCCTGCCCCGCTTGATTTTACAATTATAAGGGATCGGATTCCTATTTTCAGTTTAGATGCCTCATACATGCTCGATGAATCGACGGGTTATATAAAGTTAAATAAGTTTGCTGCTACAACAACAGATGAATTTGCAGCGGCGATGGATGAGCTAAAAAGCAGCGGCGTAAAAAATTTGGTACTTGATCTTCGTAATAACGGAGGAGGTTACCTTAAATCGGCTATTGAACTTTCTGACCAGTTTTTAAAAAATGATCAGTTAATTGTTTATACCGATGGAATTAATGATCCTAAACGAGATTATAAAGCCACATCACAAGGATCATTTGAAGAAGGGAAATTAGTCGTTTTAGTTGACGAAGGATCAGCATCAGCCAGTGAAATTGTTACAGGAGCTGTTCAGGATTGGGATCGTGGAATTGTAGTTGGCCGGCGTTCGTTTGGCAAAGGATTGGTTCAAAAACCGTTTTTCCTGAATGATGGTTCAATGGTTCGTTTAACAACTGCCCATTACTATACACCAAGCGGAAGATGTATTCAGAAACCCTATGATGATGGTGTTGGCGAATACCGAAAAGATTATGCCAACCGAATAAGTAACGGAGAGATGTTTAGTGCCGACAGTATTCATTTTGATGACGAATTAAAGCACAAGACACTGGTTAATGGCCGTGATGTTTATGGAGGGGGTGGCGTAATGCCGGATATTTTTGTACCACTCGATACCTCGTCGCATTATTCTTACATCAATAAATTGAGAAGAAAGCAGGTAACAAACAATTTTGTTCTTGATTTCGTTGACACACACCGGGAAGAGCTGCAAAAAACATACCCTGAATTTGATGAATTTAATGAGCAATTTGAAATAACTGCTGAGCAGATTGAACAGTTAGTTTCAAAAGGAATTGAAGAAGGAATTGAAAGAGACGATGAAAGTTTGAGCTTTTTAGGAGATGACTTAAAGCTCGAGCTAAAAGCACTAATGGCACGTGATCTATTTTCCAGAAATGACATGTATAAAATTCTGAATGTAAAAGATGATGCTATTATTAAAGCTTTGGAGGTCATTGAAAATCAAAAACAATACGAAAACCTGCTGGTTTCAACTGATTAAATTTTATGACAGACATATTTTTAGAATGGCTCGTAGGTAATAAAATTGAATTACTTGGGGCCATTCTTGGTTTAAGCTATATCTTCTTCTCCATAAAACAGCATATTTTAACCTGGCCTACGGGTTTGTTAACTTCAGCTTTATATGTTGTTGTTTTCTTTAATGCACGTCTTTACGCTGACATGGGATTACAGGCATATTATGTTGTAATAAGCATATATGGTTGGTATTTTTGGATTAAGGGGAAAAAGAAAAATGAGAAAAAACTTGCTGTTCGAACCACTAGGAATATTTTATGGGTAAAGTTAGCGGTTGTATCTGCCGGGCTTTATGCCCTACTGTTTTTTATTTTGAGCAATCATACAAACTCAGATGTACCCCATATGGATTCGATGACCACAGCATTAAGCGTTGTGGCCACGTGGATGCTCGCCAGAAAATACCTCGAACACTGGTTAATATGGATTTTTGTCGACGCTTTCTCTGCAGGATTGTATGTTTACAAGGGTTTATGGGCAACCGTTATCCTATTTATAGTATATACCATAATGGCGCTGCTTGGCTATATCGAATGGAAAAGAGACTTAAAATAGATTGAACCACAAAACTAAATTAATACAGGAAACACCAATTGAATTATTTTTAGTTTGCGATACAGATATGCCAAGGGTTGCTGATAATGTTAGTTAGTAAGGAGAGGTCAACCGAGATAAACTCCAAAAAATTGTTATCCGGGAATCGCACAATTTCGAATTCCCATATCACATCTTTCAAGGAATTTTTGAAGCACGACAACAGGCTGCAATCTAAATAAATTCTTATTTAGATTAAAAAGCTTCAACAAGAAGCTAGTTTTATTCGTTAAACTATGAATTCTTAAATGAATGTAATTAGTTTTGTACAATAATATTGAAGATATGACGAACAACATTGTAGAGCAAAAAATAAACGACACGATAATTAAGCTTAGCAATCCGGAATCGTACAAATTGGTTTGTCATAAGCATATGATGGGCGAACCTCTGCCATCAAATAAAAATTTAATGCATGCAATGGATCTGGTACGAGAAATACTTTTTCCAGGCTATTTCGGTAATACAACGTTAAAGAATACGATTACACCTCATTATATGGGTGTGTATGTTGATGAGCTTCTTGAAATTTTAACCGGTGAGATTTTGGCTGGCTTATGTTTCGAATGTACAGATAATTCGGCTGGCAGATTAGAAAAGCATAAAGAAGTTGCACAAGAAAAGGCGGTTTCATTTATTGAGTTTCTTCCTGAAATAAGACGAAGATTAGTTGCCGATGTTGAAGCAACATTTTTGAATGATCCGGCTGCAAAGAATTTTGGAGAAGTAATATTTAGTTACCCGGGTATAAGAGCCATTACAAACTACCGGGTGGCTCATAAACTGCATGAACTGGAAGTGCCTCTAATACCACGTTTTATTACTGAGCTCGCTCACAGCGAAACCGGGATTGACATTCATCCTAACGCCCGGATTGGGGAGAACTTTACAATCGACCATGGAACAGGCGTTGTTATTGGTTCAACCTGTATAATTGGTAAAAATGTTAAGATTTATCAAGGGGTTACACTCGGGGCTAAAAGCTTCCCTTTAGATGATGATGGCAACCCGATAAAAGGCATTCCCCGTCATCCTATTCTTGAAGACAATGTTGTAATTTATGCCGGAGCGACCATATTAGGCCGAATAACCATTGGTGAAAATTCTGTAATTGGCGGTAATGTATGGGTTACAAATGACCTTCCAGCTAACTCAAGAGTGGTACAAAAGAGACCAAAGGACATACCTTTTACGGATGGAGCCGGTATTTAAAATCTAAAGACAAGCTATAATTGAAAGAATATAATTTAATTGCAAAAACATTTTCCGGTCTTGAAGATGTTTTGGCTAAAGAAGTAAAACGTCTGGGAGGAAAAAACGTTAGACGTGGTAAACGTGCAGTATTTTATAATGGTGATCTCGAGTTAATTTATAAATCAAATTATCTGCTGCGAACTGCCCTACGAGTGCTTAAAGAGGTTGAACATTTTAATTTCAAAAATGTCGACCAGTTTTACCTTAAATGCAAAAGAATTCAATGGCATAACTACTTTAATGT
>DASQBW010000640.1:0-5333 GCA_035635015.1 Draconibacterium sp.
CTGTTAATGATAATTAAAGCGGATAAAATTGTCCGAAATTTAACGCTGGGCTTATTTCGCATTTAACGTTAAATATCATTGAGGGTTTAGGACTAAACCTCTTCATTTTCTGATTTTTATTTATTTTCACGCCTCGAAAAAAAATTAAGAATCACTGATAAATTTAAAACAAAATGGCAATAAGTTACAAAGACTTAGGGTTGGTAAACACCAAAGAAATGTTTGCCAAAGCTGTTGAAGGCGGTTACGCTATTCCGGCGTATAACTTCAATAACCTGGAACAGATGCAGGCTATTCTTCAGGCTTGTGTTGAAACAAAATCTCCTGTTATCCTTCAGGTTTCGTCAGGAGCACGTAAATACGCTAACGCTACTTTATTGCGTAACATGGCTCGTGGTGCTGTTGAATATGTAAAAGAACTGGCTTGCGAAATTCCAATCGTTCTTCACCTGGATCATGGCGATACTTTCGAACTGTGTAAAGATTGTATTGATAGCGGATTTTCGTCGGTTATGATCGATGGATCGCACCATTCATACGAAGAGAATATTGCATTAACCAAAAAAGTGGTTGATTATGCTCATGCAAACGGTGTATCTGTTGAAGGCGAACTAGGTGTTTTGGCTGGTGTTGAAGACGATGTAGTAGCAGAAGAATCAACCTATACAAGACCTGAAGAGGTTGAAGATTTTGTAAAACGTACAGGTGTTGATTCATTGGCTATTTCAATTGGTACTTCACACGGTGCTCATAAATTTACTCCGGAGCAATGTACTAAAAACGAAGAAGGTGTTCTTGTTCCTCCTCCGTTAAAATTCGAAATTCTGGAAGAAATTGAAAAACGTATTCCTGGTTTCCCAATTGTTCTTCACGGTTCTTCTTCTGTACCGGTAGATCAGGTAAATATTATCAACGAAAATGGTGGTGATTTGAAAGCTGCTGTTGGTATTCCTGAAGAGCAATTGCGTAAAGCAGCTACTTCGGCAGTATGTAAAATTAATATCGACTCTGATGGCCGTTTGGCTATGACTGCAGCTGTTCGTAAAACATTGAAAGATAATCCGGGAGAATTTGATCCACGTAAATATTTAGGTCCTGCACGCGATTCGTTAAAAGAATTGTACAAACACAAAAACGAAAACGTTTTGGGTTCGGCAGGAAAAGCTTAAGAATAACGTTACTTAAGAATAGAGAAGGACGGTTAACAGCCGTCCTTTTTTTGGTTATATTATAGCTAAAGCTGGTAATCTATCTCTGCTCAAATTCAGGTTGCCAGCTTATTGTGCCCATATATTGCTGGTGATCATCTCAAAAATAATTTACAGAAATTGAATACTTCTGATTTTTTTCTTAAGTTTAGCTGTCTGTAAGCCCTTGCATTCTCATAATAAGAGATGATTTTCAAATCCTTCTAAAGTCCTTGTTTGTGCATTCGAGTTGTGGCAACTTTTGTTAAATACAAAATTGACAAATGAGATCAGGACAAGGTATAATTGGGTCTATACTTTTTATTTTCTTATCTGCTGGTTGCCTATTGGGGCAACCCGATTATTTACAGCTAAACCAGTTTAGTCCGGCTGACGGATTATCGTCATCTGCAATTAACAGTATTACCCAGGATCAGAATGGTTTTATCTGGATTGGTACCCGAAATGGTCTTAACCGTTTTGATGGAAATACCTTTAAAGTTTATCAGCATGTTGATGTAAGAAAAAGTATTCATGCACTGCCGGGTAATGTCGTATTGGCAACCTTTATTGATGAAATGAACAATTTATATGTAGGTACCAACGACGGACTAAGCCGATATGATCCGGAGCGGGATAATTTTTATAATTTCAAAATTGATACGCTTTCCTGTTTATACCAGAGATCAATTGAGGTTCTGGATATCGTGGAAAACGACAGTGGCACTTTCTTTTTAGCCAGTTCCGATGGGCTAATTCTGTTTAATCCTCAGAAAAATTCCTGTCGGGATATACAGCTAACAAACGATCCCGGCACATCAAAAACCGTTGTTAACGATCTATTTTTGGCAAAGGATGGACGCTTGTGGATAGCTACCAAATCGGGACTTTATACTATGAACTCAACTACCGGCGAAATAACACAAATTGATATGGGATTCTTTGATGAGGATTTTTCGCAGGTTACTTTTAATGCGGTTATTGCTGATCAGTCAGAGATTATATGGCTGGCAAGTTCTGCACATGGTCTTTTTATGCTCGCTACCAATGCCGATGGAGATGAATGCTTGAAAAATTTTGTTCATAATCCTGACAACCCAAATTCAATACCAGGTAACCAGCTCTTATGCCTTGAGGTAGATAAAGATGATAATTTATGGATTGGTGCAGAGCATCATGGAGTTTATTGTATGAACAAAGACAGGCAGTATTTTAAACATTACCTGTCAACTAAAACAGATCCGTTTGTAAAACAAACCTATACCGTAGAAAGTCTGTTTTTTGATAATGGTGATAACTTGTGGTTTGGGACGCATGCAAATGGTATTGCTTTAGCTCCTAAAGATAACGATGCCATTTTATCGTATACTTTTTTTAGCGGGGGAGATTTAAACCGAACCAATAATATGGTGAATGCATTTTACGAAAAAAATGATAGCACAATATGGGTTGCCACCGATGGAAGCGGAATTAACGTGCTGAATAAAAAAACCGGTTTTTTTACCGCCATTAATGCACAAAATTCAGATTTACCCAATAATTACATATCGGCGTTTACCGGCGATGAGAATGGAAATATTTGGATGACATCCTGGGGAACAGGATTGGTCTTTTATCGGCCCGATAACGATAGTTATACCGTGTATAACACAGAGAATTCATCTCTTCCCGAAAATAACCTGTATCATGTTTGTAAAGGAAATAACGATGACATTCTAATTGCAAGTGCCAACTCCGGTTTTGTTCAGTTTTTTCCAAACGAGAATATGAGCATGGTTTATACTACTGCTAACAGTAACCTTGCAAGCAATAATGTTAGTGTTATTCGCAAAGCTGACGACACTTCGTTTTATATTGGTACAAAAGCCGGGTTATTTAAATTTTACCCCGAAAAAAATCTGTTTGAAGATTGTTCAACGGCCAAAAACATTGAAGTTTTAAAAGGTGTTTATGTTTATGATATTTTAGTTGAAGATTCTACCTCTGTTTGGCTCGCTACTTTAACAGGCTTAAATCATTATAACCCAATAACCGGCGATGTAAAAACCTATACAATAGATGATGGGCTCCCGAACAATTGTGTAAATGGAATAATGAAAGATGCTGACGGATATATTTGGTGTTTAACCCTGGCAGGATTATGCAGGTACAATGTCAACCAGGGAGTATTCGAAACCTATCTGAAAAGTTATGGCTTGCCAAGTGATGAATACCGACCAAAGAGTGTTTTAATTGACAGTAACCACAAATTGTATTTTGGAAGCATCAACGGATTTAGCATTATTGATCCGGATAAGCTTAAAAGGAATAATCAGATACCAGTGGTTAAGTTTACAGGCTTTGAAATGTATAACAAAGAGGTTTTGCCCGGCGAACCGGGTTCTCCATTGAAACGGATAATCTCTGAAACTGACGAAATAAAAATTCCTGCCAGAAACACGGTTCTTACTTTCCATTTTAGTGTGTTGGATTATAAACACCCGGAGGCACATCAATATGCATTTATTCTTGAAAATTTTGATGAAGACTGGACCTATTGCGGAACACGGCGGCAGGTTACCTATACCAATCTTAATCCGGGCAAATATATCTTAAGAGTAAAAGGAGCAAACAGCAATGGAATTTGGAACGAGAGAGGTGCAGCATTAAAACTCATTATTGTGCCTCCCTGGTGGAGAACGTGGTGGTTTCTGTCGCTATTATTTGTGTTTTTTGTTGCTACTTTTTTGTTTGTGAATTACTTGCGAGTAAAAACACTGGAACAACAAAAAAATAAGTTAGAACTGGCCGTTAAGCGCAGAACCAAAGAGCTTGCCGATATCAATGCAACCAAAGATAAACTGTTTGCAATAATAGCGCATGATCTTCGAAATCCGTTCAATGTAATTCTGGGTTATACCGATGTACTTCTTGAGGGTTATGAGAAGTTTGACAAGAAGATGATGGATCAGATTCTTGGGAATCTGAAATCTGCTGGCGACAGCGCTTTTGCCTTACTTGAAAACCTAATGAACTGGTCGCGATCGCAACGTGGACTTATCGAGTTTTCTCCAGAGGTAATTGTACTAAACAACTTAGTTGAAACTGTGGTAGACGAAATTGATGCTGTGGCGAAGAGAAAAAGTATTGAAATTATAAATTACATCAGGCAGGATAACCTGAATATTTTTGGTGATGAGGTCATGCTTTTGCTGGTTTTCAGAAATCTATTAACGAATGCCGTAAAATTCAGCAACCCGGGTGAAGCGATTTACCTGAGGAGTGGTGAAACGGAAAAGAATTTTATTCCAATTGGAATACAGGATAACGGAATTGGTATTGATCCCGAAAAGCAAGAGGCTATTTTTAGTACCGGTAAAGAGAAACCCACAGTAGGAACAAAAGGAGAAAGAGGAAGTGGGTTGGGTTTAGTGCTCTGTAAAGAATTTATGGAAAGGCATAATGGGAAAATATGGGTGCAAAGCTCACCTGGGGAAGGCTCTGTATTTTGGGTTACGCTTCCTGTTAGTGAAGAAGCATTATTGCATTAAAAATGGCACCCGCGTTAGCAGATGCCATTTGAAATCCTCCAACTAAAATCCCCTTGTTTAGGACTGTCCCTCTCTTTCTTCAGCTTCTACTTCTGCGCCCATAAATAGTTCTAAATCTTTTTCTACCTCGGTAATACCGCCGATTCCAAAATTTTCAACCAAAACTTTCGCTACATTTGGCGAAAGGAATGCCGGAAGTGTTGGTCCGAGATGTATATTTTTAACGCCTAAGTGTAACAACGCCAGTAACACGATTACAGCTTTTTGTTCGTACCAGGCAATATTGTAGGCAATTGGTAGTTCGTTAATATCGTTCAGTTCAAATACCTCTTTTAGTTTTAAAGCAATAACTGCCAGCGAATACGAGTCGTTACACTGTCCGGCATCGATAACACGTGGAATACCACCGATATCTCCAAGAGGCAGTTTGTTGTAACGGTATTTTGCACAACCTGCAGTCAAGATTACTGTATCTTGTGGCAACTGCTCAGCAAATTGAGTGTAATAATCGCGGCTTTTCATACGTCCATCGCAACCGGCCATGACAAAGAATTTTTTGATAGCACCCGATTTTACGGCGTCAACAATTTTGTCGGCCAGTGCAAAAACCTGTGCG
>DASQBW010000641.1:0-4490 GCA_035635015.1 Draconibacterium sp.
AAGTAATTAAGGTGAGTGAGTTATTTTACTAATTTATAAATTTTATTCTATGAAAAAAATTGCGCTAATGCTATTGGGCATTGCCTTTATTGGTATGCTAGTTGCGGAGGCACAGGTTAAATCCATCTCTGGTACTGTTACCAGTGCTGAAGACGAGATGGGGATGCCTGGAGTCTCGGTAAGTGTAAAAGGAACGACTATTGGTACAGTGACGAACATCGATGGTCAATATCAGTTAGATGTTCCGAATGATGCCGAAGTGTTGGTATTCACGTTTATAGGGATGCTAACACAAGAATTACCGATTACCGGAACTACGGTGAATGCAGTTATGAAATCCGATGTGATTGGATTAGATGAGGTGATGGTGGTTGCTTATGGAACAGTTTCTCCTCAAGCAAAAACAGGAGCTGTAACCCAGGTTAAATCAGATCAGATTGCAGATGTACCAGTTTCCAGTTTTGATAAAGTTTTGAGTGGAAAGTTAGCCGGTGTTACAGTAACAGCCACGTCTGGTCAACCTGGTGCTGCATCACAAATTCGTATCCGCGGAACAAGTTCTATCAATGCAGGAAATGAACCGCTTTATGTAATAGATGGGGTTCCAGTGATGTCTGGCGACCAGAGTTATTTTACGAATACCAGTAATGCATTATCAATGTTAAATCCGAACGACATTGAGTCTGTTACAGTATTGAAAGATGCTGCGGCTGCTTCAGTTTATGGTTCGAGAGCTGCGAATGGTGTTATTCTTGTAACTACAAAAAGCGGTAGTGCGGGTGAAACCAAATTTGCCGTAAGGGCAAAATATGGTGTGTCGCAGTTAGCAAACGATAACGACTATGGAACTATGAATCCGGCACAATTACTGGAATATCATCGTGCAGGAGTTCGGAATGCAGGAATGGATCCTGATGATCCGTCTAATGCTTCTGACGGGATGTATTATCCATATGAATTATTATCCCGACCACAGACCAACTGGATGGATGAGTTTACTCGTCTGGGAAATACGCAAGAGTACGAAATATCAGCAAATGGAGGAACTGAAAAAACAAAATACTTCACCTCTGCATCTTATCATAGCACAGAGGGTGTTTTCTACGGAGTTTCATTTGACAAGATGCAGTTTCGTGCCAATGTAGATCATGCCATTAATGATCAGCTAAAAATTGGAACCAGGATAAATGCTGCGTATATGGAGAGTAATGACGTTGCAATGCAGAATTTATACTATGCTAACCCAGCTTTTGCAGGAATGTTAATATTGCCTTGGACTCCGTTATATGATGAAAACGGAATGTATAATTTAAATATTCCGGAGAATGCATATACGAATCCACAGGCGACTGCTATGTACGATGACCAATGGGAAAAGCAATACAGATTATTGGGCAACATGTTCTTGGAATGGGAACCAATACCAGGCCTTCAGTTAAAAACCAGTAACTCAGCCGAGTTGACTTTTGGTGAAGGTAGGAGGTATTGGTCAGGAGATGCTCAATATGAACCAGCTCCGGAAGATGTCGCGTTACAAACTTCCACCAGTTTATACCGACAGCTTACTACATCAAACACTGCCAGTTATAATAAGATCTATAACGATCATAGTTTTAATTTCCTCGCTGGACAAGAAGCCACTACTTACGATTATTATTCTTACTATGTATGGGCTCCCGGTGTTGATCCGGATATGCCTTATCTAAATACTTCAACATCCGATAATGACGACTCTGACTATGATAATTCCGGTTGGACACTCATGTCGTTCTTTGGTATTCTGGATTATAATTACATGGGGAAATATTACTTACAGGCAAGTTATAGGGCAGATGGTAGCTCTCGTTTTGGTACTGATACCAAATGGGGTAATTTTTATTCAATAGGAGCTTCATGGAACATTAACGAAGAAAGCTTTATGGCTGATATCAGCTGGATTGATTTTATGAAGCTTAGAGCCAGTTACGGTGTTAGTGGAAATAACGACATTGGTAATTACGACCAGTTTGGAGTTTACGGAGCAAGACAATACAATGGCGTTTCGGGCTTAGGACCGGATAACCTTGCAAATCCGGAATTAAGTTGGGAAACTAACACTGCTTACAATATTGGATTAGACATTAACTTTCTGAAAAGATTTTCTGCTAATATAGATCTTTATAAAAGGGTAACAACCGATATGTTATTGGATAAACCATTATCGAGAACAACAGGTTTTACTAGCATTACAACTAATATTGGAGAACTTTCCAATAAAGGTATTGAGTTTCAGTTAGAAAGTAACATATTGTCTGGTGAAGTAAATTGGAATGTTAGCATGAATATTGCACGAAACATCTCAGAGGTGATAGATCTTGCTGGTAACGAACAAATTGAATCTGACTATAGCAGCAGATTGTTTTATGTTGTAGGAGAAAGGTTATTTACCTATTACTTATACGATTACGAAGGAGTTGATCCAACAAGTGGTGATGCTTTATGGAGAACAGAAGATGGACTATTAACTTCCGACTATAATAAGGCAAGACGATATTTTGCTGGTAGCCCAGAGCCGGATTGGTACGGAGGACTATCTTCAAATGTATCATGGAATGGATTTGCTCTAAATATTGCCATGGAATATAAACTTGGCAATGAAGTCCTGATCGAAGAAAACAGGTATGTAAATTCTGATGGTTACAACTGGAATAGTAACCAGGCTAATACTGCACTTGATTACTGGACTACTCCCGGACAGGTTGCATCGAATCCAAAACCTATTTATAATAATTCAACCAACTCAAGTGGTTTTAGAAGTACACGTTGGATGCAAAAAGGTGATTATTTGAGAATAAAAGACATTACTCTGTCTTATACACTTCCGAGCCAGTTAACTGATAAGTTGAATTTGGGAGCAGTGAAAGTTTATGGAAGCGGATATAATGTATATACTTTCCATGATGTTGATTTTTGGGATCCTGAGCGTGGTGTAGATGGAATGGGATTTGGTATTTATCCTATGACCAAAACATTTATATTGGGCCTCGATATTAATTTTTAATCTAAAATTATAGAAATGATGAAATTAAATTATAAATATATATTAGGGGTTTTGATGCTGACATTGGGGCTTTCTGCATGTGATGACTATTTAACAGAAGAGCCAATTCTGCAACAAACCAATGAATTTACCCTTTCAACCTATAAAGGGTTAAATCAGGCTACACTTGGTGCATACACTCCCTTTTTCAATACCCCATGGTATGGAAGAGAATATGTTGTTGCATCTGATATCAGAGGAGGAAATGCAAAATTAAGTCCGAAATCATCCGGACGTTTTAGAACGGAGTATCAATGGGGATATAGCCCGGGGACAGCTCCTGATGTATGGACAACTGCTTACGATGCTATTGCACGTGCCAATAATGTTATCAATACGATTAATGGTGATTTTTCAGAGGTTGATGTTACGCAACAAGATTTAAACAACCTGAAAGCAGAGTGTTTATTTATTCGTGCTATGGGGCATTTCGATCTGGTACGCCTTTATGCACAGCCATATAGTTCCAACAAATCAGGCTTGGGAGTACCGGTTGTTTTGGTAACAGAAATCGGTTTGCCGGAACGAAATACAGTTGAGCAAGTTTATACCCAGGTTTTAGCTGACCTAAAGGAAGCTGAAAGTATTATTGCTGCAGATTATGTTCGCGCAAGTGGTAACGATCCAAAAGGATTTATCACTAAAGAAGCAATTCAGGCATTACTTGCCAGGGTTTATTTATACATGGAAGACTGGCAAAATGCTGCCAATTATGCTACAAAGTTAATTGACAACGAAGAGTATCAGTTGTATACAGCAGCAGAATATACAACTTATGACAACGGTGGTGTATTTGGGCTTGAAGCAGCGAAAACACCAGGCGAAGTTATTTTTCAGATTTATGGATCGGAAGGAAACTCCGGACATGGTAACTGGAACGTAATTGCTTACATTTTATCTCCTGATGGTTACGGTGACGTTGGTGCTTCTCAGGATTTGCTCGATTTGTTTGAAGAAGGAGATGTAAGAGGAGACCTGTTTAGAACTCATCCGGATTTTGGAGAAGCATTGTGGTCTTTAAAATACCCCGGAAAAAGTGGAAATCTTCGGGAAGAAAATATTCCTGTATTGCGTTTATCTGAAATGTATTTAATACGTGCCGAAGCGATATTAAAAGGAGCTGTTATTTCTGGAGTATTGCCGGTTGATGATTATAATGCAATTCGCACCAACAGAGGATTGGAAAGAGTGACATCTGTAACAGTGCAGGACATTTACGATGAAAGAAGGCGGGAACTTTGTTTTGAAGGCCATCAGTTATTCGATTTGGCCAGAACACAGAGAGGACTTGAACGCAGTGATTACAGCGGGACTGTAAATCAGAATGTTCCATTCCCTAATTACAAATGGGCTGCACCAATTCCTTTATCTGAGACTGATGCGAATGAAAATATCACACAAAATCCAGAGT
>DASQBW010000642.1:0-5324 GCA_035635015.1 Draconibacterium sp.
GAATAAAGGAATGGTATCTGACCATTTAGTTGATAATATTCCTTTTGATATGAAACGTTGTTTAATACCCAAAGGATAGCCACATGAGTATATTTCGTCACCATCATTTACGTCACTCCATTTTCCAATTTTTAATACTCTATAATTTGTTTTTGGCTCTGTCTGAACTTTTAATAAAGAATAGTCATAAGAAAAAGAGTTCTTATAACCGTCATTTAGCAGATAAGTCATTATGCCCGTTTCGACAATTTCGCCATTTTGAAATTCAATTTGTATTTTTTTTAATCCAACTAAACCATTTGTTAAAGAATCACGGATATATGCGGACTCAATTACATGATGACATGTTGCGACCCATCCATCTTTATGCACAAAAAAACCAGTTCCAGATGGAACCGAGTCTATTAGGATGCGAACCACTGATTTGTTTATATTTTCAATTCTATCAGCACCCAACGATTGCGAATTGGACAGCATTGGAATTAATGCAAAAAATAAAAGTAGAATGTTTTTCATTTAGTTTTGGTTTAATATTATTGTTAACCCTTCCTCAACGGTTTTGCAAAAACCGAAGCGCGTCGGCAAAAAATTTAAAACTTACCACTGCCCAGTCATTGAAAAGCCAAATAGCCATGCAATATGTACTTTGTTACAAACTGGTTTTTCTGTTTTCAAAAACGCAAAAGAGAAATTATGTTTTGCTTTATGTTTCACGATTTGCGTTTTTTTAAACTTGTTTGTAACTACTGTGCATCATCATTGTTGTTATATCGCTTATGGCGTTTTAAAAAGTGTTGTTATACACCCATATGGGTGTGTAATATACACATATTATGTTGAATCGTTAAACAGGTCGTCAAGCGGGTTTTTTATTTTACCAATATTTTTATTCGTAACATGAGTATAAATTTCAGTGGTTTTACTCGATCCATGTCCAAGCAATTCCTGTATGTACCGTAAATCGGTTCCCTGTTCAAGCAAATGCGTAGCAAACGAATGACGTAACATGTGCGGAGTAACACGCCTTTTTATACGCGCCTTATATGCTGCTTCGTTTAAAATATTTGCAATACTGGTAGCACTGTATTGCGAGCGCGGAGAGTTGCCTTCGAATAACCAATACCGCGGCCTGTACTGTTTGTAATATTCACGTAATTGGTTCAATAAAGCCGGAGACAAAAGCGTATAGCGGTCTTTTTTCCCTTTTGCATCCTTTATTTTTATTAGCCCACGTTCCGATTCAATTTCCGAAATCTTCAAATTAATCAACTCACTTCGGCGCAGCCCCGCCGAATATATGAGCGATAAAATACACCTGTGCTTTATATTACCACAATGTTTTATAATTTCTTTTACTTCGTTCTTGCTCAGTACGCGGGGCAATTGTTTACTCTTTTTGGGCCGGTCAATTTGGTATAAGAATTTTTCGCGTTCCAAAATCTTTTCGTAATAGAACTTTATAGCGTTAATACGTTGATTTTGCTGGCTGGCCGAAATATGGTTCTCTTCAACCAATTGTCTAATGTATGCGTTTATTTCATCTTTATTTAATTCGTCGATTTTATGCCCCTTAAAATGGTGTAAAAAATCTTTAAAATAGGCCGAATAAGTACGTATGGTGCTTTCGCTATACCGTTTCTGTATTAGTTTGTCGATGTATTTTGGGGGCAATTGTATGAAATCCCGGTACGAGTAATCGCGTTTTATCGCATAAGGCATATATGGCTTAGCCTTTGTATTCAATGCCGAATAATCGATATAAGCCAGGTCTTTTAACGTTGCGAAAAAAATACCGAGATCGAAATTTTCCCTGGCAATATACCAGCATCCATGAGTTCGGCTCCAGCGCACTGGTAGTGTATCTTTTACCAGCTCGCTTATTTCCCGGTTAAACGCAAAACGTACAAAAACAACCTGCTGTTGGCGGTGTTCTCCTTTTTCGAGCTTTATTTGCGGGCGCGTATTCAAAAGGTGTTAGTTTTTAGTGCATTAAATGTAACCATTATTTTGGTTTGCTAGTGGCTTTAATACGAAATTTATTGTTTGTTGTGTCTTGCAAACTGCTTTTTTTCGAAATAGTAACTTGCTGACTGGGTGTTCTTTGCATTAAGTGCGGGGTTCTCTGAACAGCTTGCCGACACCTCTGAACAACCTTCGATTTTCTCTGACCAAATTGTGGACATCGCTGAACGAGTTGCGACTGCCAATGTAGCAGTCGCAACTGTTAATGCAGCAGGTGGCGGGTTAAATGCACAGCCTTTGTTTTACTTCGAATGAACCGTGGAGTTCTCCGAACAACTTTAAAACAGGTTCGAACGATTTCCCGTGTATGCCGAATTACCTTCGGGCTTCTTCGAACAACGTAACGTGCCATTCGCACCAATTCCTATCAGCATTTGTTGTAATTAATCTACTATGGTACGTGCCCGATCGTATTCCGAGTAAAATTCGGTGTTGGTATATTTAAACCGTATCATTAGTTTATCGAGCTGGTTTTTTACCAAATCGTTGGCCGCATCAAAAAGCTCTTCCATCAGGGTCATCGCAGCAAAAGCCTGGTTGCGTACCGTGCGCGGCTGGCCTATCAGTACCTTAAAATCGTCGAGCGAGGTTTCAGTTTCAACGATCATATCTTCTGTTAATCCATAATCGGCCAGGTTGGCCAGTTCTTTACGGGCTTCCTCAATTACCGGAGTAATCAACGCTTCCACATCGGTTTCGCGGGCACGGTCGATATCCGATTTAACGAGCGTAATTTTCCCGGCCAGTTTTACATTACCGGTTACAGCAGCATAAGCCTGTAAAATTCCGGATAAAGTAACTGCCTTTGCACCCAGGTTCTTTAACGTAACCGTTTTATCGGCAGTAACAGCCTTGCTGTTCGACACTGTTTTTTCGTTTACATCGCCAATTCGCTGAATCAGTTCATCCATACTGTTTTTGGCACTTAGCATAACCGGAATACTGCTCCATAAGGCGCTGTTTGCATCTAACGCACCCTGCGTATTCAGAAACATTCGGTACTGTTTGGTTTGAATTTTATTCATTTTGTTGAAGTTTAAAAAATGGAAATATGATCTTTCGATCGTTATCGCTGTGCAAGTTACATTAATTATAACAGCGCTAAGTAGTTAATATATAAGCGGTAGTCCTCAGGGGTTAAGCGGTAGGTTTTGGCGAATAAACGGTAATAAACAGTGATAAATCTCTGGCACAAAACCGGACTAAAGGATATCATCTTTCATGAAAAATGATATCCTTTGGCGGAACTTATACGTCGAAATAATAAATCGATTTGTAATCGAGCTTTTTTGCGCCAATCCGGTCGTAAAAGTCCATTGCACTATGGTTTCGTTTGTTAACGTACCAGTCAACTACTTTTCCACCTTTACTTTTTGCGTAGGTTCTTAGGTGATTCATCAGCATAGTACCAATGCCCGATTTGCGGTACTCCGGAAAAACAAACAGGTCTTCGATGTGGTAATTGGTAGCCGCTTTAAACGTCGAGAACGATTTAAAAATAAGTGTAAAGCCACATACTTTTTTGTCTTCGTTTTCGGCCACAAAAACGGTTACGTGTGTGTCGGGTGCAAAAATGGTGTTACGTATGTCCTCTTCGGTGGCCGTTACCATATCTACCTGATCTACATGAACGGCAAGGCCTTTTATACATGCTAAAATAATTCCGGCATCTTCCGGTTTGGCTTCTCTGATTTGTATCATTTATTTGGCAATTTAAATAAGCACTTTTGCATGGTTAAAGTGGCATAATATTACAAAAAACATCTAATTCTACCCAGTTTAAACAGCATTGCCCCATTTAATTTTGATCAACAAGCCGAACATGATTTTCAATCCGGGTTTTCGTTGAGTCGTTGGTAAAACTGGTAACGCAGTCTTTGCAGAGGGATAAATATTACAAATCATGAATATCACAATTGTACCATGTTTTATCCACCGTAAATCCGCTTTTTTCGTACAGTTTAATTGCCGGTTCGTTCCAATGAAGTACCTGTAAACGGAAGCGTGTACACTTTTCAGCTTTTGCGATTTCAATTATTTTTTCCATCAAACGAATGATCAGCCCATAATGGTGCCAGACTTTCAGAAAAAGTCCGGAAATCAGATTGTTGGAAGTTGAAATTTAAAAGAAAACTGTTCAATCAATCAGGTGATGGTTTTTTCTATCCGCTCAAATTGTTTCTTTACTTCTTTTTTAATGCTGTTATGATTGGATTGTACGATGGCGCTATAAATCCCGATTCCAATAAGCGCGAAAATCATTCCGCCGGTGAATGATCTTAATAATACCGGCGTAAACAGTATAAAGCTCATGACCAAAAAAACCAAAGTGCTCCAGAACGGTATCTCAAAACTACAGCTAATTCTTATTCCATCCTTATCTTCAAAGAGCTGCCCTTTCGATAGAATTTCGGTCCGAAATCCCTTGAAAATTGGTCGGTACAAATAAATGGAGAAATTGTCCTTCGTTTTTCTTCCGGCAAAAATATTGTCGAATTTTGCAAAGTACTGGGTCGTGTAACCAAATTCAGGATTCATATTCTGGCCAACAGTAATGCTGTCCAGTTCCTTCCAGAAGTGTTCTTTTGTTACTCCTTTTAAGGTATATTCACAACTGCTCAGTTTAATCATTTTATTGTTTTGAGTTTAGAATGCTTAGTTATTTGGTTTGGTATTTATCCCGGCTGCAGCTGCGCTACAGATTCTGATTTTACTTCTCCGTTCACAACAATTTCAAATTTATGCATTCCCGGGTAATGTTTACGTGTGCTCATATTTTTAAATGTATGCTTTTTGATGATCGTGTGCACACCCGGTTTCATTTCCACCTCTTTTAGCTGAAAAACTTTAGGCGATGTTTTGCCACTGGCTTTTACAAAATGAACAATGTATTCGATACGCACCTTTTGTTTTTGTTTGGTATTCAGCGCGAGCTTAAAACGGAACGATATATCGTCGCCAATTGCCGGTGAGGTGTTCGAAAGTTGAAAATCCTCAACCGTCATCAGCTCCGGATTGGCAAAACCAAACAGCAGCATCGCTCTTTTGTTCCCCTGTTTAAGCAAGGTGCGGCAGGCATGTTTTATAATCCAGTCGGTATTTTTTGATTTTCCCTGCCAGCGCCCGCAAATATCCAAAACCAGATCGGGGTGGTCTTTCGAAATGTCGTTCAGGTTGTTGGCTACACTTTTTCGCACAAACTCTTCCGGGTCATTCTTTAGTTTCTCTAAAATTGGTAGAATCAGAGACGGATCTTTTTTAAGTGCCGGCACACCTGAAGCCCACGGCAGGCGGGGACGACA
>DASQBW010000643.1:0-1884 GCA_035635015.1 Draconibacterium sp.
CCAAACAAGGTGAACTGACATTTTACTTACACTATGGCTCGTCCTTCTATATTCGACCATAGTGTAAAACTATGAAATTTATAGAAACTAAAGTAGCTGCAATGAAATTGCAGGGTTTTAACCATTAACTAGAAAATAAAACTCTTTTTGTTTATCAATAATTCGTGGGTTGAATCAGGCACCTGCGAACCAAATCTAACCGGTAAAAAATGCTATTTTGTGTATTCAATGATAAATTTATACTTTAATCGGCTCTAAATCTAAACTACAATGGGAACACCTTTCCTTATTTTTATCGTGCTTTCGTCAGTTGCACTGTTGCTGTTTATGGTGCTAAAACTTAAAATTTCTGCTTTTATATCTTTGTTAATAACCTCAATTTATGTTGGTATTGTTGCCGGAATGCCATTATACCAGGTAACACAAGCTATTCAGGATGGAATGGCAGGAACTTTAGGATTTGTTGCCACAGTTGTGGGCCTGGGTGCCATATTTGGTCAGATGCTTGAGAGTTCGGGTGGCGCCGAATCGCTGGCACACTACCTGATTAAAAAATTTGGAACAGACAAAGCATCCTGGGCAATGGTAATTACCGGATTTATCGTGGCTATTCCCGTATTTCTGGATGTTGGCTTTATCATTCTTGTTCCGATTATTTATGCACTTTCGCGCGACACCAAACGTTCGCTGTTATATTATGGAATCCCGTTACTTGCCGGCTTAGCCGTTACGCATAGTTTTATACCTCCTACCCCCGGGCCTGTTGCAGTAGCCGACATTATAAATGTGCAGTTGGGTTGGGTTATTTTACTGGGTGTAATTATTGGATTCCCAACAGCAGTTATCGCCGGTCCGGTTTGGGGAAAATATATTTCGAAGAAAATGCATATTGAGCCTCCGGAAGATTTTAACCTCGTAAAGGAAAAAGCATATGATGAAAATAACCTCCCTTCATTCCGACTCATTGCATTTGTTATTGCCATTCCGTTGTTTCTTATCCTTATAAATACATTTACCGGTTTAGCGGTAGCAAAGGGGATGTTGGAAAAAACAATAATAACAGACACGCTTGAATTTTTGGGACACCCGTTTTGTGCACTTATAATCGCTACGCTGATAGCCATTTACTTTTTGTGCATTAAACGAGGAATGGACAGACAAAAAATTCTGGACCTTTCGACCAAAGCGCTTGGCCCGGCAGGTATCATAATTCTGATTACCGGAGCTGGTGGCGTTTTGAAACAAATTCTGGTTGATAGTGGTATTGGAAAAATAATGGCAGAATCGATGGCCAATTCTGCACTTCCTCCAATTCTTTTAGCCTGGATTTTAGCAGCAGTTGTACGTGTTACCCAAGGCTCTGCAACTGTAGCCATGATAACAGCTGCCGGCATTATTGCCCCTGTTATGGGAGAGTTTGGTTTGAACGATCCGCAACGCGCATTGGTGGTTTTAGCTATTGCCTCGGGAGCAACTTTACTTTCGCATGTTAACGACAGCGGATTTTGGCTTGTAGGTAAATATTTTGGCATGAGCGAAAAACAAACCTTACAAAGCTGGACAGTTATGGAATCGATAATTGCCTTTTGCGGACTTGCTTTTACAATGTTGGCCAGTTTGTTCTTTTAGAAAGAAGAAATCATGGATGCTCATAACCTAAATAAAAACCAGGCTGGCTACTGCAAATAAAAATTTCTATGAGCAGTATAAATACCACCTCAAAAAGCTGAAAAATAAAATGACCAAAGCAGAAAGCATACTTTAGGAAAAGCTAAAAAATAAAAAGCTCGGCGTAAAATTCAGAAAACAAAACAATATCGATTTTTATATTCCTGATTTTGTCGCACTCTCAATTAAACTGATCATTGAAGTTGATGGATAAAT
>DASQBW010000644.1:0-6040 GCA_035635015.1 Draconibacterium sp.
GATTAACCATGCTAATAATGATCGTTTTACCTAAAATCAGCAAAGCGATTCCTGCTGCGCTGGTTGGAATTCTGGTGGTTTCGGCCATCGTTATTTTTGGTAACATTGAAACCGAAACGGTTAAAACATTTATACAGAATGGAGGAGGCGAAAGCATTAGAGCCGGACTGCCAACTTTTAATGTTCCGGTAATTCCGTTTAACCTTGAAACTTTAAAGCTAATCTTTCCTTATGCTTTGATATTGGCTGCTGTTGGCCTTATTGAATCACTGATGACATTAAACCTCGTTGATGAATTAACTGAAACCCGAGGAAGTGGGAACCGCGAGAGTGCCGCTCAGGGACTGGCCAATATTATAAATGGTTTTTTCGGCGGTATGGGCGGTTGCGCCATGATCGGACAAAGTATTATCAATATAAAATCAGGAGGACGCGGCAGGCTATCAGGTATTTTTGCAGCTATCATGCTTCTGATTTTTATTCTGTTTGCATCAACCTACATCGAAATGATACCAATTGCCGCACTGGTTGGTGTAATGTTTATGGTGGTGATTGGTACATTTGCATGGAGCACCTTTAATATTATCAATAAAATTCCGTTATCCGACCTGATAGTAATCGGACTGGTAACTGTTCTAACGGTAATTTTCGATCTTGCCATAGCCGTTTTGGCCGGTGTTATTGTTTCAGCACTGGTATTCTCGTGGGAAAACGCGAAACGTATTCGTGCACGTAAAAAAGTTGACGAGCACGGCATTAAACATTATGAAATTTTTGGCCCGCTATTTTTTGGATCTACAACACTTTTTCAAAGTAAATTCGACGTTCAAAACGATCCGGCTGAAGTTATTGTAGACTTTAAAGAGTCGCGCATTATGGATCAGTCGGCAATTGAAGCTGTTAATAAACTTGCAGAACGTTATCAAAAAGCCGATAAAACAATTCACCTGCGTCACCTTAGCAAAGACTGCATTAAACTGGTGAAAAAAGCGGAAGCCATTTGTGATGTAAATGTGGTTGAAGATCCAAACTATTTTGTAGCTATCGACAATTATAGGAAATTGATAAAATTACAGGCGAAGTTGAACGGAAATTCTGCTTCGTAAATTTTGTTGCAGACTTCACTTTGAACATGGCTGTCAACATAAACCAGAACGATTTTTTGTACGCTTAAAAAAATGTTTTGAATCGCCCCATTCATCATAACCAATTTCGGAGCCTGCCATATGAATACGCGCCTCCAGGCAGTTGCGACACAATTCGGCATCCTCATCCAAACAGGGTTTATCTTCGTAAAGCTGGTATTCTTCGCGATAAGCCGTTGGCGTTAAATTGGGCATTATTACGTTTGCTCCAACAGCAAGTGCTTTTTCGCGTCCTGCCGGATCAATCGCCTGCAATGCGGTGGCTGCAGCAATGTTAATATCGGGCATCATTAAACGCAAAACTGCAATCATATTCAGGGCCAGATCAAAACGTTCCTGCTTGGTTTTTAATAAATGACGGTACTGATATAACGGCGTGTCTTCGTGCTCAATGTACGGTCCCATTCCACACATATCAATATCGAGCTTTTTGAAAAACAACAGATCGTCAGCCAAATGTTCGTAGGTTTGAAAAGGCAATCCGATCATCACCCCGGTTCCAACCTGGTAGCCTACCGCTTTCAAACTTGCAAGAGCTTCAATACGAATATCGAACGAATGGATTTCATTTTCAGGATGAATCTTGTAATACAGTTCACGGTTTGATGATTCAATACGTAACAAATAACGGTGTGCACCGCTTTCAAACCAACGCCGATAAGTTTCCAGACTTTGTTCGCCACAGCTGAGTGTAATACCCAACTCTCCGTTCGAAATCTGCTTGATCTTTCTCAACAAACCATCTACCCTTTTTACAAAAGCCGGCGACGATATTTCTCCCGATTGCAAAACCACCGAAGCAAAACGGTTTTCCCAGGCAAAACGACACGATTCCAGGATCTCGTCATCACTCACATCATACCGGATAACTTTGTTGTTTCCCTTACGAATACCGCAATACAAACAGTCTTTCGCACAAATATTCGAAAACTCCACCAACCCGCGGAAATAAACCTTATTCCCGGTTTCTTTCACCTTCACCTCCTGAGCCTTTTTTAAAAGTGCTGTCCGCTCATCGCCGGTGGTTTTTAGTAATTGTATGATTTTCTGCTTATCCAATTCTCGTATATTATGATGTACAAAAGTAATGCTTTTCTACCCAAGTGAGGAAATTAAATAACCACTCGCGTATGTTTTATAATTGCGTTGAACAACATAACAACATTATCCTATTTATCTTGGTTCAGCTTCCAAATTAAAACTACTTTTGTAAAACAATCCTGCGGGAAGGCCACGGCTGACTTTAGGGAGGGCAAAGCAAAAGTTGAAAGGCAAAAGTAAAAAGTTGAGGACAGTAATCCTATACGAAATTCCGATTGAAAAGTCGGTAGTAAAAGTCTTTCAATCCTTTATCTCCAATTTTTCCGCAGAATTTAGTTATTGAACTTAAGTTGATGTTTGTTAACTGAAAAACTTCGGTCTTCCAACATCCTGCTTTTAACTTTTTTTATATGAAACGACTTGGTTTTGTAGGCATTATTATTGAAGACCGGAAAAAATCGTCTGCACGGGTAAACGAGTTATTAAGTCAGTCCTCGGAACTGATATTGGCGCGCACCGGGTTACCCAATGCCAAAGAAAATTATTCAGTAATCACACTTGTAATCGACGCCACAACCAATGAGCTTGGCATGTTAACCGGAAAACTGGGGAACATTCCGGGAGTAACTGTTAAATCAGGTCTGGCAAAAAAATAGCAAACAAAATAGTTCAGGCATTTCTAAATGCTAAACTTTAAACAAAAAATCATGTATAAGTTACCTGCCGATTATATCAACGAAGCAAAGATTTGGGAAGTATTGGCACAAAATCAAAATCCCGAGCCTGCAAAAATTAAAGAAGTATTGGCAAAAGCTGCTGAAATGAAAGGGTTAAACCTGTCAGACATAGCGGTTCTGACCTGTATCAGTGATCCGAAAATGCTGGCAGAACTTTTTGATACAGCCAACACTGTAAAAGAAACAATTTATGGCAAACGGCTGGTACTTTTTGCACCACTGTATATATCCAATTTATGTTCGAACGAATGCCTCTATTGTGCATTTCGGGCAACCAATAAAGCGATCGACCGGCATGCACTTTCGCAGGAACATATTGCACGAGAGGTTGAGGTTTTGATTAATCAGGGACACAAACGTGTGTTACTGGTTGCGGGTGAATCCTACCCCAAACAAGGATTTGATTATGTATTGGAATCGATTCGTACCATTTATGGCGTAAAAAGCGAACATGGCGAAATACGAAGAGTGAACATCAATGTGGCTCCTCTATCGATTGAAGAGTTTAAGCGGGTAAAAGCTGAAGGTATTGGAACCTATCAGATCTTTCAGGAAACTTATCACCGCGAAACCTACCACAAAGTCCATCTTGGTGGAAAGAAACGCGATTACAACTGGCGAGTATCAGCATTGCACCGTGCCATGGAAGCCGGCATTGATGATGTGGGAATAGGAGTACTGTTCGGACTGTTTGATTATCGTTTTGAGATTCTGGCCATGATGCAACACATTGCCGAGTTAGAAGATAAATTTGGCGTTGGTCCGCATACCATTAGTGTTCCCCGGCTGGAACCTGCAACAAACAGCGACCTGGCATCTCATCCGCCATTCCCGGTTTCCGATATCGATTTCCGAAAAATTGTTGCCATTCTCCGTTTGGCGGTTCCTTACACAGGTATTATCATGTCGACACGCGAAACTGCCAAAATGCGCCGCGATACTTTTGCGCTTGGAGTAAGCCAGATATCTGCAGGAAGTAAAACAAATCCCGGAGGTTATGAAGAAGATGATGAAATATCAGGCCAATTCAGTCTTGGTGATCACCGTCCGCTGGATGAGGTAATCCGCGATGTTGCTTCGATGGGCTATATTCCGTCATTCTGTACAGCTTGTTATCGTTTGGGAAGAACAGGACAGGATTTTATGGATTTGGCCAAACCGGGAGACATCAGTCTGCACTGCGCACCCAATGGTCTTAGCTCGTTTAAAGAATATTTACAAAATTATGCATCGCCGGAAACACGTGAAATTGGCAATAAACTAATTCGTGATACCATAAATGAGATGACCGGGGTGGCCAAACAACGGGCAGAAAAACTGGTAAAACGTGTTGAAGCTGGCCGTGATGATGTTTATTGCTAATTAACTGAATAGACAAGCCTAACATTTAAACGAGTTCACAACAACAAAATCATGTAATCCAATAATCAAGCAAATCATGGTTAAGACAAGAGAAGAAAGTGACTTTATGGGAAAGAAACAAATTCCTGCCAACGCGCTTTGGGGCATTCATACAGCCCGGGCCGTGGCAAATTTCCCTCTATCCGGACAAAGCATTCACCCTGAATTTATTAAAGCTTACGGAGATGTAAAACTTAGTTGTGCTCAAACAAATCAGTCGCTAGGCTTTTGGGAAGAAGAAACAAAAACGAATGCCATACAACAAGCCGCCTTCGAAATGAGCCAGGGATTACTGAATGAGCATATAATAGTAGATGCAATGCAGGGAGGAGCCGGAACCTCCACAAACATGAATGTAAATGAAGTACTGGCCAATCGTGCCTTACAAATTCTGAATAAAGAAATAGGAGATTATAACGTAGTCTCACCGCTTGATGATATTAACCTACATCAAAGCACCAACGATACTTACCCTACTTCGCTTAAAATTGCAGCGATCCGACTACTTCGGAAGCTCGAACAAAATGTGTTGAACCTGCAGGAAGCTTTCCAACAAAAAGAAAAAGAATTTGCGCACATTGTTAAAATTGGCCGCACACAGTTACAAGATGGTGTATTAACCACATTGGGGCGCGAAATGAGTGCCTATGCCGAAGCCTTTAACCGCGATCGCTGGCGGATTTATAAATGCGAAGAGCGACTTCGGGTGATCAACCTGGGAGGAACAGCAATAGGAACGGGGCTCGGAGCGCCAAAACAATTCATTTTCAGGGTGGTTGACAAACTACGCGAAAACACAAATATTGGCTTGGCACGCAGCGAAAACCTGATTGACGGAACACAAAATACCGATGTTTTTGTTGAAGTTTCAGGGATATTAAAAGCTTGTGCCTCCAATCTGCTAAAAATCAGTAACGACCTTCGTTTACTATCCAGTGGCCCTGATTCCGGTCTTGGAGAAATCAATCTTCCACAGATGCAGGCCGGATCCTCAATTATGCCCGGAAAAGTTAATCCTGTTATTCCTGAAGCTGTTGCACAGGTAGCGATGAAAGTAATAGGCAACGATCAGGTTATTGCCCAGGCCTGCAGTGCCGGAAACCTCGAGTTAAATCAATATCTGCCACTAATCGCACATAGTTTTCTTGAGTCGATTGATTTGCTTGACAAAGCATGTAAAAACTTTTCAGAAAAGTGCATCACCGGAATTACCGCCAACGAAAACATTTGCAAAATGCATGTGAATAATTCAACGGCAACAATCACCGCACTGATTCCTGTTATCGGTTATCAGAGATGTTCGGAAATTATTGAAATAGGGCAGCGCGAGGGATTATCGATCAGAGAGTCAACGTTAAAATCAGGTTATTTGAATACTGAAGAATTTGATAATCTGATTACGCCAGAGGCCGTTTGCCGCCTTGGCAACTAATCATATTTGATTTTAACAACACATTAACACGAACCCAATACCCTGATTTTGTGACACTTACGGCCTCTTTGAAAACATAAGATGATTTTATCTTAATTTACTATTGCATTTTAGCATAATAGTTATTAATATTGAGTCTAAATAAATATAAAGCAAATTATTTTTGTAACTAAATTTTAAGCATCATGAAGAAAGTATTATTTGTATTAGCGTTTGTAGCAGTTTACGGAGTATCATTGGCAATGACACAAGCCACAGTTGTAACAAATGTTGAAACTGTTCAA
>DASQBW010000645.1:0-2111 GCA_035635015.1 Draconibacterium sp.
AAACACAAAAGCTTTAACTTTTGCTCCTTCCTGAAGGAATTTTTCAGCATGACGTAATTTAAACTGAAAATCGTGTTCATCGGTTTGCGGACCAAAGCGAATTTCTTTTACAACCACTTTGGTCGTTTTTGCTTTCATCTCCTTCTGTTTCTTTTTCTGCTGATAAAGAAACTTTGAGTAATCAATAACTTTACAAACCGGCGGATCAGCTTTTGGCGATATTTCTACCAAATCCAGCTCCAATTCGTCTGCTATTTTTAATGCCTCGCGCAATTGGTAAATTCCTGGGTTTTCAATATTATCTCCCACTAAACGTACCTGAGGCACCCTGATTTTGTGATTAATCCGGTGTTGAGGTTCCTGCTCTCTTCTTGGCTGGAAATTTCTTCTCGGTCCTCTTCTTTTAATAGCTATAATGCGTTCCTCCTTAAGTTAGTTATACAATCCTGATAATTGATCTCTTACTTCTTTATTAATAAACTCTGCGAATTCCTCTTTGCTCATTGTCCCTTTATCGCCTTCGCCTTGTCGACGCACAGCAACCGTATCCGACTCTACTTCTTTTTCTCCTACAATAAGGAGATAAGGAATTCGTTTTAATTCGTTGTCGCGTATCTTCCTACCAATCTTCTCGTTACGATCATCAACAACGGTGCGAATATCGGAAATATTTAGAAAATTTGAAACTTTTTTAGCATAATCGTTATACTTTTCACTGATAGGTAATACAACAACCTGCTCAGGTGTAAGCCATAATGGGAATTTGCCTGCTGTATGCTCAATCAATACTGCAACAAACCGTTCCATAGACCCGAATGGTGCGCGGTGGATCATTATCGGACGATGACGGTTATCATCTGCTCCTATATATTCCAGCTCGAAACGTTCGGGCAGGTTATAATCTACCTGTATGGTTCCCAACTGCCAGCTTCTTCCTAACGCATCTTTAATCATGAAATCAAGTTTAGGGCCATAAAAAGCAGCTTCTCCCAACTCGGTAACTGTATTTAATCCTTTCTCTTCGCAAGCCTCAACAATTGCTTCTTCAGCTTTGTCCCAATTTTCCGGCGACCCAATGTATTTTTCAGGTTTATTCGGGTCACGTAACGAAATTTGCGCTGTATAATTTTCGAAGTTTAATGCTTTGAAAATGATAAAAATGATATCGATCACCTTTTTAAATTCATCTTTCAACTGGTCGGGACGGCAATAAATATGCGCATCGTCCTGTGTAAAACTACGTACACGTGTTAAACCGTGTAACTCGCCACTTTGTTCATAACGGTAAACAGTACCAAACTCGGCCATACGCACCGGAAGGTCTTTGTACGAACGCGGCCATGCTTTGTAAATCTCGCAGTGGTGAGGGCAGTTCATCGGTTTCAATAAGTACTCCTCTCCTTCTGCCGGTGTATTTATCGGCTGAAAAGAGTCTTGTCCGTATTTTTGGAAATGACCGGAAGTTTTATACAACTTCACATCGCCAATATGCGGTGTCATCACCTGCTCGTAACCGTATTTTTTTTGTACCTTTTTCAGGAAATTCTCCAACTGTTCGCGCAATTGTGCTCCTTTTGGCAACCACAATGGCAATCCTTGTCCTACTGCTTCAGAAAATGTAAACAACTGCATTTCCTTGCCAATTTTGCGGTGATCGCGCTTTTTAGCTTCCTCAACCATTTCGAGGTACTCGGTAAGCATCTTTGCTTTCGGGAAAGTTACACCGTAAACACGGGTAAGCATTTTATTCTTTTCGTCACCACGCCAGTATGCACCGGCAATTGCGGTCAACTTTATTGCTTTAATATGACTTGTGTTTGGCAAGTGTGGCCCCCTACATAAATCGGTAAAATTTCCCTGGTTGTACAAGGTTATTGTGCCATCTTCCAACTCACTAATCAATTCCTGCTTCAGCTCGTCGTTCTTTTTGTTGAACATGGCCAATGCATCTTCTTTCGAAATATCAGAGCGAATAATGTCGTTTTTCTGACGCGCCAGTTCAAGCATTTTTTGTTCGATCTTTTGTAAATCTTTTTCCGAAAGAATTTTGCCTTCAGGAAGATCGATATCGTAATAAAATCCTGTATCAACAGTTGGGCCAATACCAAATT
>DASQBW010000646.1:0-5551 GCA_035635015.1 Draconibacterium sp.
GTATTTCCTTCGGAGCAGAAAAAAATTAAATCGTACCTGAAGAGCGAAAAAATTGATCTAAGCAATCGTGTGGATATAAAAAAGCTTTGTACGTTTTTAAACAATTTGTAAAATAGCTTAGTTATTAAATTGTTCTAACAAAGTTGAATAAGCTTAAAACTTTGATTGATTACGCTCTTTTAATACCGACTTAACCATTTTCCCAAAATCCTTGTCACGCTTCCTTTTTTCGTAAACGGTACTGCTAAAATGTTCCTGTTCGCGTTTAAGTTTATGGTAATTTTGGTAAATATCTTCACTCAAGGAGCCATCCTCAACAGCATCAATAACTGCACAGCCTTTCTCATTGATGTGACTACAATTGTTGTATTTACATGCAGCAGACAATTCTTCAATAGCATCAAATGTTGATGACAAGCCTTCTGTCGAGTCGGTAATTCCTAACTCTCGCATTCCGGGCGTATCAATTACAATACTTCCATTGTTCAGTATAAACAACTCGCGATGACTGGTAGTATGCCTGCCTTTATTGGTACTGTTACTGATTGATTGTGTTGAGAGTACCTCTTTTTCGAGCAGGTGGTTGGTAATTGTTGATTTACCAACTCCTGAAGATCCCAGGAAACAATAGCTTTTAAAAGGATGAAGTTCGGTTAACAGTAATTCAAACCCTTGTTTTGTTTCATTACTTAATGGGATAATCTTAAGGTTTTTAGTTCGTAATTCAATTTGTGCGACAAGCTCGCTGCACTCTTCGGCAGAGATCAAATCAATTTTGGACAGGACTAAAATGGGTGTAATATTTCCCGAATAACATATTGAAAGATATCTTTCTAAGCGGTTTGGATTATAATCATGTCCAACTGCCTGAACAATGAATGCAACATCTACATTGCTTGCAATAAGCTGTAATTCGCCACTTTTTGCAACAGCCTGACGTTGCAGCACTGAAAAACGGGGAAATACTTCAAGGATAATTGCATTTTCATTGTCCATTTTTGTAAAACGAACCCAATCGCCAACCGCCGGAAAATCGGCACTGGATTTCGCTGCATATCTTATATTGCCTGTTATCTCTGCTTTATAGGTTGATGATTGATCCTGGATGATGTAACGCTCTTTGTGCTGAACAACAACTTTTGCCAATTCTGATTGGTCAATATTGTTTTCATTGATGTAAATCTCTATAATAGTTGGTAATTCTTTATTTTTCATCTTCGTAAAATTATTTTACACTTTTTGTTGTTTCCATTTTCCTTTACGAAAAAGATACAATGCCGTTATGGCCAGAAAGGATTCGGCAATAACGATAGAAATGCTGGCACCCATTAAACCCATGTTCAGAACAATTGCGAGAAAATACGCCAACGGTATTTCAAATAACCAGAAGCTGAAAAAATTAATCTTGGTAGGAGTAAGCGTGTCTCCACTTCCGTTAAAGCCCTGCATTAATACCATACCAAGGGCATAAAATAGAAATCCAAAGCTGATAACACGAAGTGCGAGTATGCCGCTTGCAACCACTGCCTGATCTTTGATAAATAGATTTATCCAGAAATGTGGGAATAATGCTAAAAATAGTCCCATTGCCCCCATAAATATCATATTGACATAACCAGTAATCCATACTGATCGTTCTGCCCGTTCAGGATGATTGGCTCCCAGGTTTTGACCTACAAGTGTTGATGCTGCATTACTCAGCCCCCAGGCAGGCAATAGCGTAAAAATGATGATTCGTATAGCTATGGTATAACCGGCTAACGCTTCGGATCCTGAAACTGCAATTATTCGTACCAACAGCACCCAGCTCGATGTGGCAATAAGGTTCTGCATTATTCCTCCTCCCGATATTTTTATAAGTTTCAACAACACCTTTAAACGAATTCTTAAACTGTGCCAGTACAGTTTAATTCTGTGATTTCCTCTAAAAAGAATATAAAACTGGTAAAGAACCGCAAGGCCCCGGCCAATGTTTGTGGCAATAGCTGCACCAGCTAATCCCAATTCGGGGAAAGGTCCATACCCAAAAATAAGCAGGGGATCAAGAATAATATTAATGATATTGGCCAGCCACATTACACGCATTGAAATTGCTGCATCGCCTGAACTCCTGAAAACAGCATTGATGATAAAAAGTAACATGATAACCACATTCCCTCCAAACATTATGGCGGGGTAAAGGTAACCTTCGGAGGCCATACTTTTAGTTGCGCCCATAAGCCTTAGAAACTTTTCGGCAAACAATACTCCCGGTATGGCAATACAAACTGAAAACATTAACCCAACCAATATCGCCTGAAATGCAACAACACCGGCCTGTTGTTTGTTTTTTTCGCCAATTCTTCTCGATACAAGAGCTGTAGTTGCAACACTAAGTCCCATGCCAATGGCGTAAACAATGGTCATAACCGATTCGGTTATACCTACTGTAGCCACAGCGTCGGCTCCTAATTTTGAGACAAAGAAGATATCGACAACTGCAAAAACCGATTCCATAATCATTTCCAGAACCATTGGTACGGCTAAAATAAATATGGCTCTACCTAAACTGCTTTCTGTGAAATCACGTTCTGTTCCGCCAATGGCCTCTTTTACGTCAATCCACAATGCTTTTAAATTGATTTCTCTTAACTTATGCAAAGACAAAACATTTGCTTTTTTGCGTAACATGATAAAATATATTGAAAAAATGGATGAATAACTAATTGAAAATCTCTCTGGCCAACCTTAGAACGGTCGGCAATTCGTGACGGCTATATAGACTGAGATATTCATTTTTAGTTTTCTCCTTTTTAGAATGCTACAAAGATATGGAAATTATTTTTTACTAAACAAATCTTTTTTTTATATCGATTTGAATACAGGTGAACACTTCGCATTGCATAACGTTTATATGCTGAAAAATAACTTTGCAAATGAATCTTAAGCTGATTTATATTTTCCTATTCCTTGCATTCATATCATGCCAAAACAGAAGATCATTTCCGGCTAAAAAATCAGAACGTATTTTAACCGACAACACAACTGAAAATCTGCTGAACAATACTAATGGTAGGCGTTTTGAAACATTATTTACATTTGTAAAACAGTTTGAATCACAAGATGTAGCCTTTGATTTGCAGGCTTTCGAGAACGAATATACACGAATCAGTGCTATTAATACATGGAACAAAATTGACACTACCAGCCTGACTGAGTGGATTGAGCTGACAGGCTTTTTACTGGAGCTGACGGGCGAAGAAAAATATGCTGAGGCGCTGGAAGAATTATCTAAAGTTAAAGGTGTTTCGAACTATTTCAGGCCTTTTATATTTACCAAAAATGTGGATCATATTTATGTGAATCTGTTCAATCCTATTGAAATCAGCTATCAGCATACACTTGGTGAGAAGATTACTTTTCGACTGGAGTCATCGTATCCTGAATCGGGAAGTATACAACTGCACGCAGAAACCACAGGAAAGAGCTATGTTGAAGTATATATTCGAATTCCTGAATGGGCCGATGGAGCGACAGTAACAGAAAAAAGAGTGAAATATCTGGCTAAACCTGGCTCGTATTGTAAAATTGCAAAAAAGTGGAACAACGGTGATTTCGTCGAGATTGAATTGCCAATGGAAAATTATCCTAAACAATAACAATAATTTCTGTATTGGTTATACAATCAATTACCATTTCAATCAGGGAAAACCATGTGTTTTTTCCTACTTTTTATCTTTAACCCGCATAAACCTGAACATATTCATAATCCAGTTCGGAAGAGGGTGGTAGCCACGTTTACGAAAATCGATATACCAACCTATCTTTTTGATAATTGGTATCTTATGTGTCTCAACAAATTCTATCAAAGTACCTTCCGGAGCCTGAATGTATGCAAAATTTCCGGCGGCTTCGCCCATGTCGAACGATTCGGTGGCTTTGGCACTGTCAACCGTGAAAGGATAACCAATAGCTTTTGCTTTTTCACGGAATTCATCCATTCCGTTGATGTCGAAACAAAGGTGAATGAAACCGGGATCGCCCCAAATTCTTCCTTTATAAATATCTCTTGGCTCGTAATCAAATGCCTGAACCAGTTCGATAACTGATTGCCCAAAAAACGGACTAAAAGCGCCTTGTTTCACATCAGAATGACAGAGTAATACTCTACGAAACTTTTTATTTCCACCTGGAATTCCTTTTAAATCATCAAAAACTCCTGTTTTATCGTATACAATCTCATCGTATTGCAGAATTTCCTGGTAAACTTTCAGGCTGGTTTCAAGATCTTTTACCCCGATAACTGTTCCCAATACGCCGCCGCTTAGCGATTTCTCTTTTTTACGGAAAACCCCTTCCTGGTTTTTAATCTCCCACATGTTTCCGTAAATGTCTTTCATATAAAAGTGATCGTTACCGGCCGGATCTTTAGAAATAGGAGTGAGCAGGTTCAGCTTCGAAACACTAAATTTATCGTAAACAGCTTGTACATTTTCGGTTTTTATTTTCCCGATATTGATGCCAAGGTCGCCCAGTTGAATTTCAAAGCCGATTGGTTCGGGCTTTTTGCCGGTGTGTTGCCATATTTCGAAACCGCCGCCGCCTTGCATGTTCAGCGCCAAAACAGCTCTTCTCTCACGTGTTTTACCTGCTGTATGCGCCAGCATTAATTCTGCTGTCGCCTCATCTTCAAACATTCTAATATCCATCGAGAAATGTTCGCGATACCATTTCCATGCCTCCTGAAGATCCTCAACACCAACTCCTAATTGCTGGATTCCGTTAACTTGTGCTACCATATATTATTTAAGCTTTTCTGTTCTTTAATTACGTATGTCGTCTTACATGGGTTTTATGCGTGTCGACATATAATAGTATAATCGGGGGAAAAACCTTCTAATATGTACCATTATTAACTCTTTTCCTCCTACCAATATTTCTTTCTTTTCCCTTTTTAAGTTACGGCAAATTATTTTTGCAGCTTTTTCTGCTGTAATTCCGCCACTCTGTCCGGCATCCATTTTTCCATGTGTTTTACCATCTTTATCAATGGCATTTAACGAAATATTGGTTTGAACACGCCCGGGAATAAATATTGAAACCTTAATGTTATGCTTTTTATTTTCAGCACGTAAGCTTTCAAAATAACCATGCAGCGCATGTTTTGTGGCTGAATACGACGATCGGTATGGAAACCCAAATTTGCCAACCAAACTTGAAGTTACGGCTAGTTGACCGCCCCCATTTTTTATCATTTCGGGTAAAATGGCTTTGGTTAACCCGAGTGCTCCAAAAAAATTAATCTCGAAAATTTTTCGATCAACCGATAATGGAGTTTCACTAACTAACGAGCGCTGGCTTATTCCTGCAAACTGGTAAAGGCAATCTACTTTTATATTTTTGTTCAACACCTGTTTTGCCGCGAATTCAACCGATTTTTCGTTACTTAAATCAATTGGAACAACCAGCGTTGTACAATCATTTTCAAGGCACGAGGCGGAAATTTCTTTTAGTCCTTCTTCATTTATATCAGAAAGAATAAGATTTGTTTTTTCTTTAGAGAGTTCTAATG
>DASQBW010000647.1:0-3393 GCA_035635015.1 Draconibacterium sp.
TCCACTTTTATTCTTCTTTTTTCGGATAAACATCGAATAAAGATAAACGAGACACCCATTTTTTCAAAACAAAAACACACATCTGCCAGACAGTCTGCGTGTTAGTGTTTTTGCCTGAAAAAAGCGCACAAAACAGGAAAATGGAACAGGACGTAATTTTAGAATATATTGATCTTGCTTCAGAAATGGGTTGGGACTATATGCTAATCGACTGGCAATGGTACGGTATGTATAATCTTCCGGATGCGGATGTCACAAAACCTGCCGAACAGCTTGATATGCCAGCCATTCTGGAATATGCAAAAAGTAAGAATGTAAAATGTTGGTTATGGATGTATTGGACGGATGTAGATCGTTCAGATTTTGAAAAAGCCTGCGTTCTTTACAAACAATGGGGAATAGCAGGGATTAAAATCGATTTTATGGATCGTAGTGATCAGCAAATGGTGAACTGGTATCATCGGATCGTAAAAACCGCTGCAAAACATGAGTTGATGGTTGATTTTCATGGAGCCTACAAACCAACAGGTTGGCGCCGGACGTACCCTAATTTAATGACACGTGAAGGAGTTATGGGAAATGAACACAATAAATGGTCGTACCGCGTAACTCCCGAGCATATTTGCACGCTGCCTTTTACGCGTATGTTGGCCGGACCTATGGATTATACCCCCGGGGGATTCTTAAACCGTATGCCCGATAAATTTAGAAATGGAGAACCCGCTCAGGTTTTGGGAAGCCGTGCCAATACGCTGGCTCAATTTGTGATTTTTGATAGTCCGTACCAGGTGGCCTGCGATCATCCCGATAATTATAAAGGTGAAGTTGGTGTTGATTTCCTGAAAAAAGTTAAAACAGTATGGGATGATACACATGTATTAAATGGCGAAATCAGTAAATACATTACCATGGCCCGACGTAGTGAAGAAAACTGGTTCATTGGTTCAATGACCAATAGTGAAGATCGTAAGATGAGTGTAAAACTGGATTTTCTTCCGAAAGGAAAATTCAAAATAACGACTTACTCCGATATTGAAAAAACTGTGGAAAATGCAGAGATCGCTGAAAAAGCTGAAAAAGAAGTTTCCAATAAGGATGTAATTGAAATAAATATGGTTGCCGGTGGTGGTTTTGCTGCCGTTATTGAACCTGTGAGATAAAAAGCAAAATCTTCTGTTTAAAAAAGCGGCGGGCATTTCTAAACTTTGCCCGCCGCTTTTTTTTAGGTTAACTCGCTAATATTATTCTTCAAAGCAATACAAGTTTTCAAAACCCCTTAAAATAAGTAGGTTTCCCACAACTACAGGTGATGCATGAAAGTCATCATCCAGTGTATTGGTAGACAGCATTTCAAATTCTTCACCCGCTTTAAAAACAAGGCAGATACCTTCGGCAGCCAGATAAATACGATCGCCCACTCCTGTTGGCGAAGAGAATAGTGTGCTTATTCCTTCCAGTTTTTGTTTGGTATAATATACGCTACCGTCTATAGCATCGATACACGATAAAAAGGCGTTATTTGCGCGCAGGAAATATAGTTTGCTGTCCATTAACAATGGGGTTGGTGTATAAGGCAAATCGACATCATATCTCCACAATACAGCATCAGAATTTGAAATATCACCTTCTGCTTTTGACAAGTCAATGGCTTGTAACGCGTTGCCTCTGAATCCACTCATGCAGTACACGATTCCGTTGGCATAAACCGGGACCGGAATAACATTATCTGTCAAACCATCGCTGGTCCAGAGTATCTCACCTGTTTCATAGTCATAACTTCTAACGTTATTGGTGCCGCTGGTGATCACTTGTATTTTTCCTTTGGCTTCCACAACAAAAGGCGATGTCCATGATGTTGGCTCGTCTCTTTCTTTCGTCCAGGCATCTTCGCCCGTTTTTTTGTCAATCGCATAAAGGTATGACTGGCCTTCGTGGTCCCACTGTACAAAAAGTCTGTCCTTGAATAAATACGGCGATGCTCCTTCTCCAAAATTCGCGCGTTTTTCCATTGTTCCGAAGTCGCGTTCCCAGATAATATTCCCATCAAAATCGAGGCAGTATAATCCTCTCGATCCAAAATAGGCATAAATAAATTCGCCATCGGTGCACGGAGAATTAGAGGCCCAGCTACTTAACTCATGTACATTTCCTTCCGGAACTTCGGTGGTAACAGTTTTATCCCAGATAATACTGCCATCATTTCGGTTTACGAGTATCACTTTAAAATCGTGTTCAACATTTGGCGACTCTTGTGCATTCGCAGATGCATCAGTCGGAACAGCTGTTAAAATCACAATTTTATCTTCGTAAACAATTGGAGTGGCATTCCCTCTGCCCGGAATTTCCGTTTTCCATTTCAGGTTTTTTGTTTCGTTGAATTCTATCGGCGGATTTCCTTTTACCGCAGCGCCGGTGCCAAGTGGTCCGCGCCATTGCGTCCAGTTGTCTTGTGCCTCTGATTGGGCTTTGCTAATTGATGCAGCAAAAAGAAAAAGTAGTGAAAACAGAATGAGTTGAAATTTCATGATAGCTAATTTTGGTTTATGATATTTTCGACTAAAATAATATATTTTGGTTTAAATCAAAGAGTGTTTCAGGTAGGTAAGAAATGATGTAAAAAAGATATAATTTTTCAGTTAGTTGCCTCTTGAACAGGGGATTTTAATTGCTGTTTTTTATCTATTGATTTTCGATTTCAAAACTGTTTACGGTTTCAAATTGCCAGATTTCCATCACCTGCGAAACCGGAATTTCGTAAGGCGAATAATTTCGGTTTAACGAAACCAGTAAGAAATTTTTGTCTTTTAATCGTTTGTAAACCAGCTTAAAAACCACACCATCATCCTGTGTTACAACAATGCAGGCTTTGCCGTCTTTTATATTGGTCCAGTTCTCAACAAACGAACAGGTTACCCACGAGCCTTCTTTTATAGGCAGCATCGAGTCGCCCTGAATCTGGAAAGTGCGGTAGGTTTTGTCTTCCGGCAGAAACGGAAGTTTGAATTTTGGTAGCGACGCAATAAAATCCAAATCACCGTAACTGTTGGTATAACCGGCCTGTGCTTTTACCGGAACCATTTCAATGTTTTCTTTACCCACTTTGTCTACCGAGATTGTCAGGAGTCGAAGTTTTCGGCCGGTAACATCCACATCAAATCCTTTTTCAATTTGCGAAAGTTGTTCTTCCGATAAAACTTCCAGCCGGTATTTAATCAACGCATCGAGCGATACATTAAAATACTCCGACATTTTTATCAGCACCGGAAAAGGCGGCTGCACATTTTTTTCGTATCCGGAAAGGGTAGTACGCGTTAATCCCAGCTCGGTTGCCAGGTCCATTTGCGACTTTTTGCGGCGTTTTCTTAGGAATTTCAGGTTTTGAGCGAAATGCAT
>DASQBW010000648.1:0-2524 GCA_035635015.1 Draconibacterium sp.
TACAAAGATACACAATTGTGTGATATAAAAGAAAAAATCATTCTGTATTTTGTTTTTGATGTTAATTACTGTTAGGTTGGTTTATATTATATTCTTATCTCTTTTTTCAGATAATTTTGACTGGAGCATACTCATATCTTCCGAAATCTTCTGATCAAGAATTTTTGCGTAAATCTGTGTCGTTTTCAGAGAGGAATGTCCAAGTACTTTTGAAACGGTTTCAATAGGAACTCCATTTGCTAAAGTTACGGAAGTTGCAAATGTGTGTCTGGCCATGTGCATTGTAATACTTTTATTGATACTACAAATATCACCCAACTCTTTCAGATAACTGTTCATTTTCTGATTCGTTAGAATGGGAAGCAGTAGGTCTCTGTTATGATTTTTGGGATAATTCTTGTATTTCTCTAAAATCTCTTTGGCTTTCGGTAGAATCGGAATTCGGCATCGGTTATTGGTCTTAGACCTGTCAATGATTATCCATTCGTTTTTATCGATACCCTTTTGCAAATGCTGTTTACCTAACTTGGAAATATCTGAATAGGAAAGACCAGTATAACACGCAAAAACAAATATGTCACGAACTGCAGATAAACGTTCAATCTGAATATCTTTTTCTTCGATTTTAGCAAGTTCCTCAGATGTCAAAAATTCACGATGAGTTTCCTTTAAGTCTACTTTGTATTTGTTGTATGGGTTTCTTTGTATGTGATCCATTGAAACAGCGAGATTTAAAACACGTCGTAAATGTTTGTGATAATTCCATGCTGTATTCTGGTGAACTTTAAACCTTTTTTTCAGATAAACATCGAAAGCATCTAAAAATTTATAATCAATAGACTCAACTGGATAATCGGCCTTTTTATATTGGTATTTAATAAAGGCTGCCAATCTCTTTCTGGAAGACTTATAGTGTTTATAAGTTTCCATAGAGTAACCTTTATCCAGTTTCTCCAGAATGCTATTTAAGTAGTAATCGAATATTTTAAGGATTCCCTTACTTTCATCAATGTTAAGTAGTTTATTCTTTATGGTTGTAACATTAAATTCTTCACCGGAAGACTTTAGCTTATTATAGTGATCCTGGATTTCATTTTGGATTTTGTCCAGCCTGTTATTAAGAATCCTGGCGGATTCATTCCTCCCTCGGATTTGTTGCCCGACATCATCCCATTTATCAGAATGGCAGTAAATTCCGGTAGATAATTCTACTCGTTTTGAATTCATCGTAAATCTCACGTAGACAGGGATTTCACCATTGTTTTTCTGTCTCGATTTTTTCATCAAAAAGTTAATCGTCAATCTCATAATTTCTTCATTTTAAAGTTTCAGAAGAATTGTTTTCGATTGTTGGTCAAAAATACCCATTCTGACCATGTTTTTCAACACCAAATCGAGTCAATTCGTATCAATTTAAATGTTGTAAAAGAGAGAGTTACACGATTTGCCGAGAACAGTTTTTGAAAAAAATGCTTGTTCTCGATAAAGTCTCGTTTACTTTGACTTTTTTTGTGCTTTTTTGACTTTCTGGGAAATAAAAAAGCGCTTAAAACATTGGTTTTAAGCGCTTTTAGTTTTTGATGATTCTTGCGTCGTGCCCAGAACAAGACTACTAATTTTTCTGTCTGATATATTTAGATGTGTTGTAATGAATAGTATATTAGTGTTTTATATGCTTGTAGTGTGTAATTAAAAGTAAACGAAAGTAATAAAATAACCGAAAAGTTTCAGTAAAAGTTTCAGTAATTGTATCTTTGATTGATTGCATAAAGATACAAAATGAGCATAACATTTAATCTGGAGCTAAATAGTAAGCCATCCAAAAAGAACGGAACTTATTCAATCCTGTTACGCATTACTCAGGACAAAAAGCATAAGCGTAAAAAAACTTCTGTTGAGCTTAAGCGTAAAAGCGATTTTAATTCCAAAGCAAAACCTGGAAAATGGATACGGACATCAGAGCCGAACCATAAGAAATGGAACACTATTCTGGAGGATGAAATTGAACAGGCAAAAACGACATACCGTGATTTAAAAAAATCTGGTATGGCTACGAAGGAACTGATTAAGGCAAAAATCACTTCTGAAGAAATCTCTCCATCATTTTTAAAATACGCTAGGCAAAGAACAACTGATATATATAACGAGGGGGGATATCGTAATTATAAAAAATACAACGGATTTTGCAATAAGCTGGAAAATTATCTTGAAACGATACATAAGAAGGATGTTCTATTCAGCGAGATAACAACAACATTTCTGTCAAAATTTAAGGCATATCTTTATTCATTAAAAAATGCTCGTAATTCGGAAGCAAAGCTTCATCCAAATACCATCTCACTAACACTGCGGATCTTCAGAACAATAATCAATCGTGCAATTCAGATAGATAAAATAATTACACCTGCTGCGAATCCATTTATGGGATTTAATTACGTTTCTCCAAAATATTCTGCAAAGGAAAAACTTACTGCCGAAGAAATTACAGCGATTGAAGAACTCGAATTGGAGGAAAAGTCTGTCA
>DASQBW010000649.1:0-2250 GCA_035635015.1 Draconibacterium sp.
GTCCTGCAGTTACGAGGTAAGATTTATTCAGAAGTTTTTTTTTTACATCAAATTGCTGAACAATTTTTTCAATGATGTTTTCCGGCTCTTCCATTCTTCCCTTACCTTCCAACCCACTGGCCAACTCACCTTTTCCGGGCTCAACAATAATATTTCCGTATTCTTTTAGAACAGATATATTTCGTTGGGTAGAAGGATGAGCAAACATATCGAGGTCCATAGCAGGGGCAATCAATACCGGACACTTTGCCGATAAATACGTTGTAATCAACATATTATCAGCAATACCATTGGCCATTTTACCAAGTGTTGAAGCTGTAGCCGGAGCAATAACCATAACATCGGCCCATAATCCCAGATCGACATGACTGTTCCATGAACCGTCGTTGGCACCAAAAAACTCGCTTATAACAGGTTTATTCGACAATGCTGAAAGGGTAACCGGTGTAATAAATTCCTTACCTGCTGGTGTTATTACCACCTGCACTTCGGCACCCTCTTTTATAAAAAGCCGAAGAAGCATTGCTGCTTTATAAGCTGCAATACTTCCTGTTATTCCGAGTATAATATTTTTTCCTTTTAGCCTCATATGCAGGCCTGGAATTATTAGATGCGTTTTTTGTTTTCGCGTGTTGGATTCCTGTGGTAAATTTCACCTTCTTTTAATTCTTCAAAGGCGATTAGTGTAGGCTTTGGCAAACGTTCGTAAAACTTAGAGATCTCGATTTGCTCTCTGTTTTCGAAAATCTCTTCCAGATTATCAGTGTACGATGCAAATTCCTGCAACTTTTGGTTCAGCTCTTCTTTTAATTCCGAAGAGATCTGATTTGCTCTTTTAGCTAAGATCATTACGGTTTCGTAAATATTTCCGGTTTCCTGTGTCAATACTTCCAGGTCGCGTGAAATAGTTGACGGAGCTGCTTTTGTTTTCTTGTAATCCATATTCTAATTAATGTTTAAATCTTCTTCTTCGTTGTAATGTAATATCTCTGAGGCTTTTTCATAAAATTTATCAACCTCTTTTTTGTATTCACTTTCAGGATATTCATCGATAAACGAAAAATATTCATCAAGTGCATTTGTATAGCGTTCATCTTGTTTGTCGCGTATACTATTTTCGGCCAATAAATATTTTGATTTTAACAACATGTATTTCAATTCTTCGCGGTATTTACTTTCCGGGTATTTTTCCAGAGCATTGCCCAAAGCAATTACCGCTGCTTTGTAGTTTTCAAAATCGTAGTACAATTTAGCACTTAAATACGACTTATAAACCAATTTATCTCTCAATTCCTCAATGAGGCGGTTAGCTTCATCCACCCTGTCGCTATATGGGTACAGGTTAATGTACAATTGTAAATCATCGATTGCCTCTTGTGTTACCTGTTGGTCGAGCCTTGGTTTTGGTGACAAAAGGTACGAACAATAGCCAATCATAAATTGGGATTCTTCGAAATATTCGCTGGTTGGGTATTCTTTTGTAAGCGACTTAAAATAATGTTTAGCCATCAAATAATCCTTCTGCCCAATCATACTTTTGGCAAAGTAGTAATAGATTTGTGCAGAACTCGATGTTCCCCGGTATATATTTACCAACTCCCTGAATAAAGTTGAAGCTCGTACATATTCACCTTCTTCGTAATATTCAACAGCTTTTTTGTATTTGTATTCGTAATCGTTACTCTTTACAACCTTACTATAATCACTACACGAGTTCAATAACAACAAAATCGATAGTAAACCAATCCCCAAAAATCTCATTTTCATAAACATGGCGCAAAAATATACTTTTTTTAGTTAAATGAAACCTATTTCCAATCAAATTTTATGCAAAAAAAACTATTCACTTTAATATCTATTCCTCTCATTAGTAACATTATAGAAATTTAAATAATATTTTAGGTGGGTGAAAGTAAGGCTATTTTCTCGTGAAACAGATTAGTGTTAGTATTATTTAACACATTTGCTGAGATTTTAAAAAAGATTACATTTGCACCCTATTAATTGAAATAAAAAATAAATCATCGTGGATATATTTGATAAATTCAGGAATAATAAAGGTGATATTGGTAAGTGGATGGACCAAATTCACGGTTATTTTGCATTTCCAAAACTGGAAGGTGAAATTGCAGCCAGAATGAACTTCCGTGGAAAAGAAGTATTAACCTGGAGTTTGAATAACTACCTTGGATTGGCAAACCATCCGGAGGTAAGAAAAGCTGATGCTGAAGCAGCTGCTCAGTACGGAAT
>DASQBW010000650.1:0-6220 GCA_035635015.1 Draconibacterium sp.
TGTTTTATGCGCCATCCACTCGCCAAAACGGGCTGCCAAGAAGCGTTCGGCAATGGCTGCACCAACTGCCATAACATGACCCTGACCAAGTGGCCCGGAAGTGTTTTCCACGCCGCGTTCAACGTCTACTTCGGGGTGACCCGGAGTTACGCTGCCCCACTGACGGAAATTGGCAACATCATCCATGCTGTAAAATCCGGCTAATGATAATATTCCATAAAGCATGGGTGACATATGACCAGGATCAAGGAAAAACCTGTCGCGGTTAGCCCATGTCATATCCGATGGGTCATAATTTAAGAATTCAGAATAAAGAATGTTTATAAAATCTGCTCCACCCATTGCTCCTCCAGGGTGACCCGATTTTGCTTTTTCAACCATTGCTGCAGCCAGAATACGAACATTGTCGGCCGCTTTAACTTCAATACTTTTGCTCATTTTTGTATTTTTAATTCAATTTATTTCAGGCGGGATTGGAGTGCCAAAAATAGTAAAAAAGAAAGACTTAGGTAGAAGTCGCTTAAGTTGTTAATAATAATTTAGCAATCAGAATAGTAGCAGAATCTATAAACTAAAAAAGGAGAACCTGATATTATCCGGTTCTCCTTTTTTCTACTATTATTTTATTCTATACATTTATGATACGAACCATAAATATACCATCAATAGCTAACAATTTCTCTTTAACACTTTCATCGATTTTCTTTGTGTCGACATCAATAATGTTGTAGGCAATATCATCACGCTTTTTATTCAACATGTTTTCAATGTTTAAACCTGCGGAAGCCAATACGCTCGAAATCTGACTTACCATGTTAGGCACGTTTTTATTGCCAATAAGAATGCGACTTCCTCCATTACGTTCAAGTTCTGCCGACGGGAAGTTTACTGAATTTTTTATATTCCCGTTTTCCAGATAATCGCGCATTTGTTCAACTGCCATAATCGCACAATTGGTTTCCGATTCTTTTGTTGAAGCACCGAGGTGAGGAATGGAAATAACGTTATCCATTTTCAGGCATTCTTCATCAGGGAAGTCGGTGATGTATTTGGCTACTTTACCTGATTCGATGGCTTCTTTTAAATCAGTATGATCTACCAGGCCACCGCGGGCAAAGTTCAATATCTTTACACCATCCTTCATCATTGCAAATTTATCTTTATTGATGTACCCTTTTGTTTCGGGAAGAAGTGGAATATTAATGGTAATAAAGTCAGCCTTTTGCAGCAAAACCTGTATGCCTTCAACTACCTCAACTTCTCGACTTAATTTTAAGGCATGTTTTACCGACATGTAAGGATCGTAACCAATTACATTCATTCGAAGAGCTGATGCTGCATTGGCAGCCAGTACACCAATGGCTCCCAGTCCGATTACTGCAAGTGTTTTTCCCTTAATTTCTTCTCCGGCAAAGTTCTTTTTACCTTGCTCAACAAGCGAAGGAACTGCATCTCCTTCTCCAACTAATGTTTTTGCCCAGTTTGCTGCTCCGATAAAATCACGCGATGATAATAACATCCCGGCGATAACTGCCTCTTTTACACCATTGGCATTTGCTCCTGGTGTGTTGAATACTACAATTCCCTTATCTGTACATTTGTCGATAGGGATGTTATTTACTCCTGCTCCTGCTCTTGCAACAGCTTTCAACGATGATGGCAATTCCATATCGTGCATTTTAAAACTGCGCAAAACGATTGCATCCGGATTTGGAAGCTCGCTTGCGATTTCATAGTTGTCAAGCGGGAACAATTTAAGACCGTCAGGGTCAATCTTATTCAGAGTTTGAATTTTAAACATGTAGCTTACTTTTAAATTGATAATCTCTGTAGCTGATAATGATGAACAATTATTGAAAATTGCATCTCATTTGTTTTGGTGACAAATATCAGCATTAAATCTATAAATTGTAAGCGCTGAAGAGATTAATTTTCAATATGAAATTAACATTAATGAAATCACCACAAAAAATAATAACAAAGATTTTGAAGATTATACCAAAGATGCTTTAAAATTCTGTATAAGGTCAAGTGTATTTTAACGTAATTTAAAAACGGGGCAGGAGCAAAAAAAAAGCCAGACCTTAAAGCCTGGATAATCAACCTTCAACTACTAACCGATTTTATAACCCAAAAAATTATGTCAAAATAGTTATGAACTATTTGTATTAGAATAATTATAACAAATAAAAGAATTGTCTACCTGTTGGTATGTAATTTAGGTCACAAAAGTCCTGAAAAGTCTATAAAATTTCGGGAAAGTTTCAACTTCCCTTCTTTTTCAAGTTTTTTTAATAAACGCGAAATCACTTCGCGCGATGAGTTGAGTTGAAGAGCCAGGTCTTGATGTGTGCCGGAAAAGGTTTGCACACCTGATTTTTGGTAACGGTCAATAAAGAACTTAACCAAACGCTCGTCGAGTTTTAAAAAAGCCACGGCATCAAGTGTATTGATGAGTTCGCGAAATCGGTTTTGAAATGTTTGCATTACATATTGTTTCCATAAAGGATATTTGCTCGTCCATTTATCCAGCATTTCAACAGGTATAAGCAAAACCTCGGTATCTTCTACTGCAATAGCATTTACTTCGCTTATCTGGCGGGCCATACAACAGGTTAACGACATGGCACAAACTTCGTTGGCCTGCAGGTAATAGAGCAGTAGCTCGTTTCCGGCCTGGTTAGTTCTTGAAACTCTTATCAGGCCTTTTAATACCATTGGAAAACTTGAGATAAACTGTCCTTCGCGAATTAAAGTTTCATGCGGAGCATAACTTTTTCGAACAGCAACGTTCAAAATCTCATCTTGCAGTTCCTGTTCAAGGAAATTATATCGGGTATAAAAATCTTCCATGTTAATAGTTCTGTTTCAGCAAATTTAAGCTTGTACCTTAGTTTTCCAAAATATATCTTTGAAATACATATTTTTTGATTGTTGGCACTTGTGGATTCGAACAATTTTCTTCTGTTAGGAGGATAATTGATTTGACATAAAACCCGGATAACAAAAAGATTCCACTGGTCGAACAATGGAATCTTTTTCAGTTATATTATATCGGACTATCTTTAATCAAACATATCCTTCATCTTCTCAAAGAATGATTTCTCTGAAGCAGAAGGCCCTCCCTGGAATCCGTCGGAGTTTTGAAGTTTTTCGAGCATACGTTTTTCTTCGGTACTTAGTTTTTTCGGAATCCAAACGTGTACGCGCACTAACAAGTCGCCGCGGCCATAACCATTAACATCAGGTACTCCTTTTCCGCGCAAACGCAGGATTTTTTCGGGTTGTGTTCCCTCATCAATTTTTACTTTTACTTTGCTTTCAACTGTTGGGATTTCTGCAGTAGTTCCAAGTGTAATTTCAGGGAAAGATAAAAACAAATTATAAATCAGGTTATTGCCGTCCCGAACTAATTCAGGGTGATCTTCTTCGGTAATTACTACCAGCAGATCTCCGTTAATACCTCCTCGTCTTCCTGTGTTTCCTTTCCCCGAAACGTTTAGCTGCATTCCTTCTCCAACACCTGCAGGTATTTTGATGCTTATCAATTCCTCATCACGAATTACCCCTTCTCCGGCACAGTGTTTACATTTATCAGTAATAATTTTTCCTTCTCCCTGGCAGGTAGGACAAGCCGAAGTGGTTTGCATTTGCCCAAGAAGAGTGTTTTGTACACGTGTTACCTGACCAGCTCCGCCACAAGTTCCGCAAGTTGAATAGGATGAACCGTTTTTTGCACCAGTGCCATTACAGTGTTGGCAGGCTACATATTTTTTTACTTTTATCTTTTTCTCAACACCATTTACAATTTCGCTCAGGTTAAGTTTTACCCTGACACGCAAGTCAGAACCTCGGCTTACTCTATGTCCGCTTCTACCACGACTTCCACCGCCACCAAAACCACCAAATCCGCCAAAATGTCCGCCAAAAATATCGCCAAAGGCCGAGAAAATATCTTCGATATCAGAAAATCCACCGCCGCTAAATCCTCCACCTGAAGCACCACCCATTCCGGCATGGCCAAATTGGTCGTAGCGTTGCTTTTTTTCAGGATTACTTAAAACCTCGTAGGCTTCAGCGGCTTCCTTGAATTTTTCTTCAGCTTCAGCATCTCCCGGATTTTTATCAGGGTGGTACCTGAGTGCTTTTTTACGGTACGCCTTTTTTATTTCTTCAGCAGAAGCACCTTTGCTAACCTCCAATACTTCGTAATAGTCTCTTTTTGCCATTATTTCCCTTCTGTATAATTATTCTCCGATTACAACTTTGGCAAAGCGGATCACCTTTTCGTTTAAGCAATAACCTTTTTGAACTACGTCAACAACCTTGCCTTTTAAATCTTCGCTGGGTGCAGGTATTTTGGTTATGGCCTCGTGCAGGTCAACATCAAACACCTCGTTCTGAGCTTGAATTTCTTTTACGTTATTTTGTTTTAAAAAATCCTGAAATTTGCTGTAAATCAGCTTCGTGCCGTGTTTTCCCGCATCCTCTTCGTCAAGGTCCTTCATTGCGTCAATGGCACGTTCAAAATCGTCGATTACAGGAAGAATATTCACCAATACCGATTCGCCACCCGATTTTATTAGGTCTGCTTTTTCTTTAATTGTTCTTCTTCTGAAGTTATCGAATTCGGCTTGTAAGCGAAGGTGTTTATCCTGCATCTCCTGAAGCTTTTGTCCAAGCTCTTCAATTTGTTCTTCCCGTTTATCCTTTTTTGATTTTTTCTTCTTCTCTTTTTTTTCTTCTGCTTTTTCTTCCTGCTCAGCAGCCTTAGTATCAGCTTGTGGTGCTTTATCTTTTAATTCTTCAGTTTCCTGATTCTTTTTATCTTCTGCCATATTGCTTTGATTTTTAATTCAAATATTTAATTGTCAGTATTTTTATCGTTACGCTGACATTGCAAAAATTTTGCCATGCAAATATAAACGACAAATTGGCACGCGGAACAGAATCCGGGTGCCAATTTGAACGAATTATTGTATTTTTAATCGAAGCAGCTACATATTTTCTTCCAGGTGTTTTTTCAGGTTAGCTTCAAGAGCCGGGCCGCGTAATTTTTTTGCGATAATTATGCCGTTTTCGTCAATAAGATAATTATCGGGGATACCGCGAATCTGGTAAACCATGCGGTATTTTGAATTCCATTTCTGGAAATCGCAGATGTGCGATGGCCAGGCCAGCTTGTCTTTTTGTATGGCAGCTTTCCAGCTATCGGCAGAAGTATCAAGCGATACGCTAAATACAGTAAATCCTTTACCATTGGCGAATTTGGCATCCTTGTATTTGTTGTAATTGGCTACAACAGTTGGATTCTCTTTGCGACAGGGGCCACACCACGCAGCCCAAAAATCGATTAAAACAATTTTGCCTTGTAGGTCGGACAATTTGTATGTTTCTCCATTTGGCCCTTTTCCTATAAGTTCGGGTGCTTTGTTGCCGATATTTAAACCAAGTTCCTGGGCGTTAATAAATGTACTGCCCATTAAAATGATTGCTGCCAGTAAAAAAAGTTTCTTCATTTCTTTCGTATTAGTATTCCTAAAGCTCAAATATAGAATTTAATGTAGTAACACAAAGCGTTGAATAATGTTTTAACAACGCATTTACATCCTGGAGATTTGGGCTCCAATTGCATTTAACCGGCCATCGATATTTTCGTAACCACGGTCGATTTGTTCTATATTATCGATCGTGCTGGTTCCTTTAGCCGACATGGCTGCAATAAGAAGTGCGATACCTGCACGAATATCAGGTGAAACCATTTTTGTTGCCCTCAAACAGTGTTTTCGGTCGAGCCCGATAACAGTTGCCCGGTGTGGATCGCACAAAATAATTTGTGCCCCCATATCAATTAACTTGTCAACAAAAAATAAGCGGCTTTCAAACATTTTTTGATGAATAAGAACACTGCCTTTCGCCTGGGTTGCTACAACCAGAAAAACACTCAGTAAGTCGGGTGTAAGTCCGGGCCAGGTTGCATCTGCAATGGTCATAATCGATCCATCGATGTACGAATCAATTTCGTAATGATCAGTATCTTTTACCAACAGGTCATCGCCAATTTGCTCCACTTTAATACCCAATCTTCTGAATGAATCGGGAATAATTCCCAAATGCTCAATCCCGACATTTTTTATCGTTATTTCAGAAGCGGTCATTGCTGCCAAACCAATAAAACTACCAACTTCAATCATATCGGGCAGAATCCGGTGCGTACATC
>DASQBW010000651.1:0-18127 GCA_035635015.1 Draconibacterium sp.
ATTTTTGGCACCAACCGTATCAGGGTAAAAGACATGGTTAAAACAGGAATACTACTTAACCTTGCCGGAATAATTGTAGCTACACTTGTAATGTATTTCTGGGGAGTTTTGGTGTTTGATATCGATGTTTCTGTTTTTCCTGATTGGGCTGCAGCAGCTTCAGCAATAATGTGATTTTAATAATCAACCTTTCCGAAACCCAATCGTTTGGGGCCAAAATCGTACTGAAGAGATGATAATCCTAGCGGGGTCATGCCTACCACAAAAGGCCGGTTACGGTATTCAAAATAGAACATGGCATAACCGTGTTCATAAAAAACAATATCGCCTACTTCCGGCGATGAACTTGTGGTAAGCTCATTTTGTAACTGGTAACGGTTTTGTGCTTCAACCTTTGTTTTTGAATGACGGTTGATCATAAAGGAGGCAAAACTTGGCGAATCGAAACCAGTCTCCTGCGAATTGCCGCCCAGTTCCCATCCTACCTGACCTTCCTCTATCATGCTCCGAATGGCAGATAACATTTCTGCCTGTTTTGGATATCTAGAGTATAGTTCTTTGTCGACAGCAAAATTAAATTCGTAACGTTTATTTTTATAATTTACAGCCAGTTCCATTACTTTTCGCATTTCGGCAATGCTGTCAGCTTTTTCACTAAGCGTTGTATTGAGATTCGAGATGTTTTCTTCCAATTCGCTTTTCTCCTGTTTTAAAATGGTAACTTCTTTGCCTGCATTATTAATGGCAATAAACGAAACAAGAACCAGTATTATGGTGAGCACCAGCGGAATAGAAGAATAAACGAACATGCGCTTGCGTGCCTTTTTTTCCTCAGCGTGGAATTTGTTTAATATTTTGTCGCTTTGATTTTCCATGATTAACCAACTACGTTTTTCTCAATAAATTTCCAGATCAGATCTTCGAGTTTCTTTTTGTCTTTGCCCGTTGAATGTGTGTACTGATCGGATAATTCATTGATCAGTTTAATCTGGTTTCGTCTATCGATTATTTCTTTAATGGGAAAAGCACACACCGATGAAACCAAAGTGCCGGAAATACTTACAAGGCTTTTTAGTTCGTCGGGGAAGGAGAGGATATTAAAAGCGTTTAGTAGAATAATCACCAGGCCTGAAGCAATGATAAGAACTGCAAATCCGACCCGAAATCGAATAGATGACTTATAGGTGGAGATAATCTTTTGTATGTACAGATCAACGTCCATGGTGATTTAATGGTAGCTACAAGTTACTCAATAAATCAATGGAAGGCAAGTCTGAAGTAAAAAGAAGATGCTTAAGTATTTTTATTCAGTGGTGGAATTTTCCTTATTGTTTCAGCAATCAGTGGGTCTGAAGCATACAAAACTCCGCGGTGATTCATAAAGGTAGAATCGCTTCGATTCAGGTCGATAGCCGTACCATCGAAACTGCTTGCCGGGGCGCCAAGCTCGTTAAAAATACATGCGGTGGCGGCAAAGTCCCATAGGCTTCCTCCGCCGGGTGTTTCTTTAGGAAGTTTAAAATAACATCCCGGTGCCTGTTCAATTACCCATAGCGCATTAAGTACAGCTCCTGCTTCTTTTTGAATTTTTAAATCTTTAATGTTGTGTGCTATCAAGGTGTCTTTTAAGGCGATAATAAATTTATTAAAAAGTTGATTGGCTTGAAAGCTGCGGTCAACACACAGCATAAATGATTCCGGGCTTGCTTTTGCCAGTTCGGGTTGCCAGCTTTCCTGATTTCGAAAAGCTCCCTGGCCTTTAATGGCATGGTAAAGCGTTTTGGTAACCGGATCGAATACAACGCCAATTTGTGGTTCACCGCTTTTAGAAACCAGAGCTATGGAAACGGCATAACCGGGTGTTTTTTCGGTAAATGCCAGTGTTCCGTCCATGGGGTCGATACACCAGAAATAGTCTTTCTCAAAACGACTTTTATCGTCGACGCTTTCTTCGGTCAACAAAGCCAGATCGTATTTTGAGATGGAGGGGGAGAGTACTTCCAGAATGGTGTTTTGCGCTTTTACATCTACTTCGGTAACCACCTGCGAGGCCAGGCTGTCGGCAGCTTCCTTCTTTTTTACCACCACAACTTTTGTAGAATATTCGCTGATTAAAGAACCTGCTGTTTTTGCAGCTTCAATGGCCGTCTCACAAAGTGTTTTTATGTTGGTGCTTGTTAATTGCATAGTTTGTAATAATGTTTGCTTCTTTAATGTGCCCTAAAGTTATACCAATTATGAAAATGATTAAGCTATTTTGAATCATTTTCATATTGGTTAAATGCCGATATATAAAGACAAAGGCATTGGGAGTGTGCGAACCAATGGCTCAATGTTTTTAGTAATCGGTATTACACAAAGCAAACACAAAGCTTATAACGAAAGTTTATCGATGACTTCGCGTGAAACTCGTTCGCTATAGGAGTTGATTTTCCAGTGCCCCGGATGCCAGCCTTTTAAAAAGCGATTAAAATCGGCCCAGGCAACATGATATAGATTACGCCAGTCAGCTTCAATTGCATTGCTGTCAATGTTGGAATTTTTCTGTTGAAGTGCTTCTCGCAGCTCTGAAAAATAGATGTCAAGCAGCTTGTCTTCGTATTTTTCGCAGTCGTTTTCGCTCATGCAACTGCCAATAAAATAGGCCAGATCTTTCATGCCGCATCCAGCGCCAACATATTGAAAATCGACAGCTGCCACCTTTTTGCCATCATTCGAAAAACAGAAGTTGGCAAGTTTGGCGTCGCCATGCACCAGCGTTTGAAAAGGGCTTGCGCTCAATTTTTCATCTATAATTTTTGCTGCATTTTTTAACTGCAGGTCATCCATTGCTTCCAGTTCTTCTGGTCGGGTTTCAAGGTGCCAGTAGGTTCCTGTTTCCCATAAACCTTGTGGTTTTACTCCCATAAAAGTTGCATGGAAACTGGCCAGCCAACACATACAGGCATCTATATTGCCCCAGTTTACTGAAGAGCTTAAACGTTTTTCAAATCCAGTGCTGTCGAGGTCTTCAAAAACCATTAACACTTCGCTGCCCTTTGTTTGCAGTGCATAACATTGTGGTGTTTTACAGTCGTTGTCGCACTTTGCGTTAAACGATTTGTACCACTCCGTTTCCACTTTGTACGATTTAAGTTTCCGCTGATGCGAAAGGTCGGTGTTCCAACCACGCGGATGATTTCCACCTTCGGGCAGGTTCACATGTTTTACTACAACACTTTCAAGTTCGCAACCTTCCAGTCCAAAACGTACGATTTCGCCGTAACCGCTCCACAAACTCTGAATAACTTCAATTTCGTAGAGGCTTTTTGCTCCGGTTGATTGTAAAATGATATCCTGAAAATGTTGATCCATGTTTTTCTTTTTTTTTGTCATTTCGACGACCTTGGAGGAGAAATCTCTGTCAATAAATAGATTTCTCTCGGTCAGCCGACGGATAGAAATGACAGCTATTTTAGGTTGCTATTAAACAGTTTACGGTTGCCGGCCATTTCGCCAAGCGAGACGGGACCGTTAATACAACCACCTTCGCAGACCATAAATTCGATAAAGTTTGCCGGTGCTTTTCCTCGAGAATACGCTTTCATCATTCCAACTGCTTTTTTGTCAACGCCGTTTATTACCAGTTCTTTAATGTTAACTTCGGGGCGCTCGGCTTTAACAGCGGCCGCTACACCTCCCGAAAGTGCAAAACCACGATCGACCGTCTTTTTGTTGTGTCGGGTTTCATTGTCTGGAATTCCACCCAAGTCGATATCCAGACCAACAATCAGCGCATTCAACTCTTCAAACGACATTACATGGTCAACTTTTTCGTTGCGTCGGGCTTCTTTACGTTTTCCAATACATGGCCCGATAAAAACTACTTTCGTTCCCGGGTTCTTCTCGCGGGCAATATCGGCTGCGTACATCATTGGCGATGGCGTATCGGATACAAATGGTTTTAATCCTTTTACGTGTTTATTAACGGTTTCTACATAGCTTGGGCAACAGCTGGTGGTCATAAAAGGTGCGCCTTCATCAAGTCGTTCAAGAAATTCTGCCGATTCGTGTTCAACTGTTAAGCGAGCACCGTCGGCAACTTCAACAACTTCGTTAAAACCAATTTCTTTCAACAGGTTTTCAATTTGCCCGGTCGACAGGTTAAACTGCCCGTGAATGGCCGGTGCAAAAATAGCGGTGGTGTGCTCTTCTTTCCGGATGCACATTAAAATATCAATCAATTGACTGACTTCGAAAATACTTCCAAACGGACAAGCTATCATACATTTTCCGCAGTAGATACATTTTTCGTCATCGATTCGTTCAACACCATATTCATCTTTTGATATTGCGCCTACCGGACATGCTGCCTCGCACGGGATTGGAACATGAATAATGGCGTGGTACTGACACTGTTTTTTGCAAATTCCGCAGTTGATACATTTCTCAGAATCAATTTGTGCCTGTCCGTTAACCATACGCACTGCATCCTTGGGGCAGTTCATTATACACGGTCGGGCAACGCATCCCCGGCAAAGGTTGCTCACCACATACTGTGCTTTAACACAGCTGGTACAAGCTTCGTCTACCACAGTCATTATTTCTTTTTTTACCTGGCTGCGATTCTGGGCATTCCCGGCATACACACTCAGGGGTGTTAATTCATCCTTTTCGTCGTCAACAGTGTAGCCTAATAATGGGAACAGCTTATATTTTATTACGGCCCGCTCTTTATGTATACAACAACGGTGTTGCGCTTCACGTCGCTTTGGTGCCATTTGGATAGGAATACGGTCGATCTCTTCAACCAATCTTCCGTCGGCAAAAAGCCTGACGATCTGTTTTAATAAATCTCTCCTGATAATCAGCGTGTTGCTTGTGTATCCCATGATGCCCTGTTTTTTTGACGCCGCAAAAGTACTGCCTTTTTTAGGTTCTGCAAGGCCTTTCTTGTTATTCGTTGTTTCTTGTTAATACAGGGTTAAGTTGTTGTTCAGAGTTTTTCGGGAGATAGTAAATGAAAAGCGTATTAATTTTTGGATTTCGGTGAATCGATCTGATTTTTTGTTGTTGATGATGGTATTTTTCCGTGCTCAGCAATGAGTTTCCAGCCTCCCGATTCAATTAACTGGCGAATAAGTGATATATTATCTTTGGCCTGGTTTTTTGCAATTTGCACCAGGTGACTTTTTTGAACTTTTTCGCGGATAAACTCTTTTGAATTTTTGTTTAAGTTAGTCAGGTCGGTTTCCGAAAATTTATTGATAATACCTTTTTGTACATCGTAATATTCCAGATCAGTATCGATGCTAAGTATCTCCGGCTCAGGGAATCTTGATAATTTAACACTTCTGTCAGGTGTATTTATTTCGATGTGTATATTAGTGAGGTCGAAACCAATCATTACTTTCGCTTTTACTATAAGCAGTGCCTTTTTTTCGGTTTGAAAGAGTTTAAAAAAAAGGCTTTTCTCATCGCGGTGAGTAAAGATTTCTGAAAATTCGCCTTCAACAGTAATAAGTTTACAAACCTGTTTTATTTTTTCAAGCAACACCACCGATTGATCACGAAGTTGCTTTTCATGACGATTTCGATAAAAGTAAACAGTGCCAATTATTCCGCCCGCAAGTCCAATTATCAATCCTAATAAAATAAGGGTTTCCATAAAAAAATCTTATTTATTGAACTAAATTAGAATTTTTTAAAGAAATCCCTTGTATTGCTGAACGGAAAAGTCAAACTTACTCTGTTGGTGTTTCAGGCTGAGTCATAAAAATACCTGCAATTTTTACAATAGGCGAGTTTGCAGTTTCCTGTGTGAGATTAGTTGTGATTGCAATTATCAATTCGTCTTTAGGGACAATCATGATTGAGGCACTTCCTCCAACAACCGAACCTTCGCGACCATATACGGTCTCACCTAAGTTGTCAGTGAAAATAATCCATCCGTTGGCCAACTGTGTTTTTTGGTTGTTCAAAAGCGTTGTTGGTGTAAAAAGGTTTTTGCGGGTTTCTTCGCTCAGGTAGTCAGAGTTCAAAAAAGTATCACCCAGTTTTATTAAATCTTCTGCACTTGATAAAATTCCATCAGCTGATTGTCGCCAACTCAGATCTTTTGTAAGTGCATTAATTACCTGTGCAATCAGATTATGGTCGTAAAAATTTGTACGTCCTTTTATGGTTCCAAACGGATGATCAACACAGGTATTGTTAAATTGCAGCGTATCGGTTACATATTCTGTAAGTAATTCAGAAAACTTTTTTCCCGAAGTTTCTTCCATAATGGCTCCCAATAGGTTATAGTTATATCGGCTTTGTTGCTGGTTGCTGCCCGGAGGCCACATCAGTGGGTCGTCCTTAAAAACGTCCAAACCGGTTTTGATGTTTCCATATAATGCCTGGCTTGCTTTCTCCGCTATCGTCATTTGTCGGATACCGGAAGTGTGGCTTACCAGTGTTTTAATTTTAATGGGGAATCTTTTCTCCGGGAAATCAGGCAGGTAATGGCGAACTGTTGAGTCGGGATGAAGCGTACCGTCTTCCACCATTTTAAGGTAAATAAGTGATGTGAACAACTCGGACAAGGTGCCGATTCTAAATTTATTATCACGATCTGCTTCAACTTCCAGGTCTTTTGACACTGTTCCAATGGCCTCTGAATAAATTAGTTTTCCGTTTTTTGAAATCGCAATCTGTAAACCCGGAATAAAATCTTGAGATACATAAAAACCGAGCTCTTTTCTTACTTGTTTAATTTCTTCGATGTAGCGGCTGTCGTAAACAATATTGTTCTCCGTTTTTTTGCAATTTGTTAATGCGAACAACACAAAAAACAGTGTTAAAATACGAAATCTTGTAATCATTTTTACTGGTTTTTAGTTAAGAAAAACAGCCGCAAAAATAAAAAATTTGAGCAAGTAGAGGCGTTAAATACAATTAAAAAAAGCTGGTTAAGAGTGAGGTTCTTAAAGGAACTTCTTTTTCTGAAGTATATTTTGAAAGGCAATTTTGTAAGTGCTGCTAACCGGAATAAGTTTATCTTTAATTTTAACGGTGTTATTCTCGATGTATTTAATCTTATCAATTGAAATAATGTAAGATTTGTGTACCCGGATAAACTTATGCGGGTCTAGTAATTCCATCATTTCTTTAAAATTCAGCAGCGTCATAATCCGGTTATCTTCAGTATGAATCTGGAGGTAATCGCGCTGGCCTTCAATGTACAATATTTTGTCGAAATATACCTTAACCGTTTTGTTCCCCGATTTTATAAATGTATAGTCGGGATGTTCTTCTTGCGGTGGTACTTCAGAGGTATTTTGAACCGGTGTCTGGGTATGTTTATCTTTAAGAAAACGGGCATATACCTTTTCGGTTGCTTTTACAAAACGTTCGAAAGGAATGGGTTTTAAAAGGTAATCTACTACATCCAATTCGTATGCTTTTAGTGCGTATTCATCGAAGGCAGTCGTTAATATTATATAAGGTGGATCTTTTAAAGTTTCGATTAATTGTATTCCGGTAAACTCATCCATTTGTATATCAAGAAAGATAAGATCAACTTTGTTTTCGCGCAGAAATGAAAAAGTAGAAAGTGCATTGTCGAAAGTTCCTAGAAGATTCAGATAATCGATCTTTTTTGCAAATCGCTCAATCTTTTTCAGGGCAAGAAGTTCATCATCAACGGCTATGCAATTCATTCTCATTAGGTATGCTGCTTTATTGGTTCTACAGGTATTTTTATGTCCACATCAAATTTATCTATATCCTTCTTAATATCAAAGGTGTAATTGTTGCCATACAATAATTTTAGTCGTTTTTCAACATTCTTCAGGCCGGTTCCTGTACCACTGTCAGGTAGTTTAAAATCGTTGCGTTTTATAAAATTCGACGTGTGCAGTTTTATACCATCCGGCGTAATGGTAAATTTAATTATGATACCGGGTGATTTAGATTGTTTGTTGCAATGTTTAACGGCATTTTCAATAATAGGGATAAATAACAGCGGCGGAACAACCTGTTTGCCGGGTGAACCTTTCTGTTCGTATCTTAAAAATTCAGGATCGGCAAAACTGAGTTGTGCCAGTTCGAGGTAGTTGTGAATGTAGCTGATTTCTTGCTGGAGCTTCACGGTTTCGCAAGTCGACTCCTGCAACATGTAACGCATAATCTTAGATAAAAGAAGAATGGCGTTTGACGCTTTTTCCTTGTCTTCGAAAATAAGCGCATCAATATTATTTAAAACGTTAAAAAGAAAATGTGGATTAACCTGCGACCGCAATATTCCAAGTTCCGATTGTACGGTTTTGCGTTCTAATTCTGATTGGGTTAATTGAATATTGTATGAATAGCTAAATAGTTTAAATGCAGTTGCGGTTCCAATAATCATAAAATTATTCAGCAGAGCCGAGAAAATTTCGATATTTAATGGTCGGTGTACAACCTTAAAACCCAATAAGGGCTGAATGTGCAGCTTAATTAGAAAGGAAATAGCAATGTTAAGCACAATAATAAGGGCTGTTCCAAAAATGAAGATTCCAAAATTGCGATTTTTGAATACGTAGCGTGGCATCAGGTAGCCGATAACAATATAAACACCTACAATATCAACTGGGATGTAAATGATATTGATAAATGACTCAAACACAAATCCATATGACAAGAGGTATGGAATGGTGTAAAAAGTAAATATGAATATCCAAAAAAGGATGTGGTTAAGAACCCTGTACTTAAAGATCTTCATTTTGACGGAAAATATATTTTTTACAATTGTAAGCGATTTGTTTGAATAATCAACTGATTTTCTGCCAATAAGCCAATATTTTCGTTGATTGGCACAGTTCTGCAATAACGAATGCCTTATAGACTTAACAGTAGTGTTTGCAGATTGATTTATTCAGTTTGCAGATTTTTGCCGACGAAGTAAAGGCTTTTTACACCGCAACACTGGTTTCTTCATTTTCTGAACGAGCAACGGTAACAGCACCGCAACTATCGCTCCAAACGTTAACCGAAGTCCGTAGCATATCCAAAGGCCGGTCGACTGCTAAAATCAAGCCAATGCCTTCAAGCGGTAAGCCTACAGCAGTAAGTACAACGGTTATCATTACGAGTCCGGCCATTGGAATTCCGGCGGCTCCTATGGATGCCAATAACGCAGTTACAACAACAAATGCCTGTTGTGTAATCGAGAGGTCGACACCGTAAGCCTGTGCGATAAACATGGCAGCAACACACTCGTAAAGTGCTGTTCCGTCCATGTTAATGGTAGCTCCCAAAGGCAAAGTAAAACTTGTAATCTTGTTCGATACGCCACTATTATGTTCGAGGGCTTCCATGGTTAGCGGCAGTGTGGCGCTTGATGAGGAAGTGGAAAATGCCGTTAACAGGGGAGTAACCATATTTTGTAAATGAGAATAAGGGTTGGCGTTACCAACAAAGCGAACGATAAGCGGCAAAATAATAAAAGCGTGGATCAGAAGTCCGGCAACTACACAAAGACTATAAATGGCAAGGCTTCCGGCTATGTTGGCGAGCTGACTGGCATTGTTGGCAACCTCTGCCGAAACGATTCCAAAAATTCCGAGGGGAGTGAATTTAATGATGAACAGTGTTACTTTCATCATTACCTCGAAAATGGCATCGAAGAATGTTTTTAGTGAACTTTTATATGGATCATCAACTTTTGTAACGAAATAACCAAAAATAATGGCAAAAAAGATAACCGAAAGAATGGTGCCCTGTGCCATGGCATCAACAATATTGTCGGGTATTAAACGGTAAAGAATCTCTTTTACTGATCCTGCTTTTTCTGCAAGCCCTTCAACCGGTTGAGTAAATCCCAGATCGACTCCTATTCCGGGTTTTACCAGATTGACAATAAATAATCCGGTTAAAATGGCTAATGTGCTGGTTGATAAATAATACAATAGCGACTTGATGCCCAGCCTTCCCAGGTTGTTGCCTTCGCCCATACTGGTTACACCGCTAATGATTGAACTCAGAATAAGCGGAATGATTACCATTTTTAATGCCCGAAGAAAAATGTCGCCCATCCACGAGGTATAATCAGTTGCGCCGGGTGCAAAATAACCAAACAATACAGCCAATACCAGTGCGATAAGAATTTGCCAGTGTAATTTTATTTTCAGAATGTTCATACCCTTTTAATTGCCTTTTATTGGATTGAAAAACCAAATCTTTCTGCACAGAACCGATTTCACTTTTCGTGACGGTATTTTATTTTGATGCCGGATTAAGTTAGGAATCGCTAATTTATTCTTTTTCGTCGATGTAGCAAACAATAATGACAACTAGCCATATCTGAAATGTAAGAATGCAAGGTTTTAAGCTGTTTTGTAGAAATTGATAAAATCAAAAACTGAAATAGAACAGGTTTTTATTAACATAGCTTAATGGGGAGCTGGCGTATAAATATTTGCTTTTTTCTTTCAATAGCTATAACTTTTCTAAGCTAAAATAATTAGAGCTTATTTTTAATTGTTTGGCACTCATATCTAAATGAATTTCCAAATTAAAAATTAACGTATGAAAAAATTAATTGCTGAATTTTTCGGAACCATGTGGTTGGTTCTTGGAGGTTGTGGGAGTGCTGTGCTTGCGGCCGCTTTCCCGGAGCTGGGAATTGGGTTTGCCGGTGTGGCGTTAGCCTTTGGCCTAACTGTTTTAACCATGGTTTATGCAATCGGGCATATATCCGGTTGCCATTTAAATCCTGCGGTTTCAGTTGGTTTATGGATTGGCGGCCGATTCGATGTCAAAGAGCTTATACCCTACATTGTTACGCAAGTACTGGGTGGTATTGCCGGTGCTGCAGTACTATACATTATTGCAACAGGTAAGTCCGGTGCCGAGATAGGAACTTTTGCTTCCAATGGTTACGGCGCATACTCGCCGGGAGGCTACGGAATGGTTGCTGCCCTGGTTTGCGAAGTGGTGCTTACCTTTTTCTTCCTAATCGTTATTTTGGGAGCTACACATTCAAAGGCACCAAAATATCTGGCAGGTGTTGCCATTGGTTTGTGTCTAACTTTAATCCACCTCATAAGTATTCCGGTTACCAATACTTCGGTAAATCCGGCACGTAGTACCAGCCAGGCACTTTTTACCGGTAACGGAGAATTGATGGGACAGTTATGGCTGTTTTGGGTAGCTCCTGTAATTGGTGCTATTTTGGCGGGCGTTGTATATAAGTACCTCGCTCCTGAGGAAGAATAATGACACTGAAATATGAAAAAAGAGCCATCCGTTAAATCGATGGCTCTTTTATCATTCTATTGGTTTGAAGTTGCAGAATCAGATGAGAAACTGAAACAGATCTGGTTTTTCGTTCAGGTACTCATAAATAAATCCATTCTCTTCCATACGCTTTATCAGCCCTTGAAAATCGTCAGGATTCTGAACTTCAATGCCAATTACCGCCGGACCTTTTTCGCGGTTGGTCTTTTTTGAATATTCAAAATGAGTAACATCGTCGGTGGGGCCAAGCACCACATCAACAAAAGTGCGCAAAGCACCTGCACGTTGAGGGAAACGTACAATAAAATAATGTTTCAGCCCCTCGTAGAGTAACGAGCGTTCTTTTATTTCTTCGGTACGGGTAATATCGTTATTACTTCCGCTAACAATACAAACAACGTTTTTTCCTTTAATTTCCTCGCGGTAAATATCAAGGGCGGCAATCGATAGTGCTCCGGCTGGCTCTATAACAATGGCATCACGGTTATACAATTCCAGAATTTTAGTACAAATTTTTCCTTCGGGTACCGATTGGTACTGGTCAACCACCTGTTTGCATATTTCAAAAGTAACATCACCAACGCGCTGAACTGCAGCACCGTCAACAAACTTATCTATTTTTTCGAGTGTAAGTACTTTGCCGGCTTCCAACGATTTTTGCATCGATGGTGCGCCAGCAGGTTCTACACCTATAATTTTTGTGTTCGAACTAATCTGTTTAAAATACGCCCCAACACCTGCTGCTAATCCGCCACCTCCTATTGGTATAAACAAATAGTCGATCGTTTCGGTGGAATCCTGCAAAATTTCCAGTCCAACAGTTGCTTGTCCTTCAATAATTTGCGGATCGTCGAATGGATGAATAAACGACATGCCTGTTTTCTTGCAATCGTCCAAAGCGGCATGGTGGGCATCATCGTAAGTATCGCCGGTAATAATCACTTCAACATGTGTTTTGCCAAACATTTTTACCTGCTTAATTTTTTGTTTGGGCGTTGTTGAGGGCATGTAAATCTTACCTTCAATTCCTAACAGCCTGCACGAATAAGCAACGCCTTGTGCATGGTTCCCCGCGCTGGCACAAACCACACCTTTTTCACGTTCGGCATCAGTGAGTTGTGCTATTTTATTGTAGGCTCCACGAATTTTGTAAGAACGAACGATCTGAAGATCTTCACGTTTTAAAAACACGTTTGCCTGAAATTCTTCCGACAGATTAAGGTTTTTCTGAAGTGGTGTGTGAAGCACTATTTCGCTGAGGGTGTGCTTCGCAGTGGTTATATCCTGTAATTGCGGAAAATATTTTGTGTCGCTCATTGTACAATTTTTTTGTAAAGATAAGCGGAAGCAACTAAAAGCAAACAAAGACAAACTATTTCGTAGTGGTATTGTTCTGATAATTGATTTATTCGTCCTTCCGTATTTTACGGAAGGACGAAATGTTTTTATTCCTTGTACCAGTTTACTTTACGGGTAGTATACATTAATGCGGCCAGAAGTACGAATAATCCGATACTGCCGGTAAGTAATGCATACGATTCGAGCTGTAGCAGGATAAAAATAAAAAGATAACAGCCCGCCAAACTAAAACTGGTTCCCAGCTGGCTTTTAAGTTTTGGCATAAAGCTACGGGTGTAGAAGAATACCAGCAAGATTACTGCTAACGCGGCAACCAGGTAAGCCAGGTTAAATCCCAGATGTTCGGAAATGGATAAAAGCAGCAAGTAGAAAATGCTGATTGCTGAGCCTACCATAATGTATTGAAACGGGTGAATGCGTTCTTTAGATAGCACTTCGAACATAAAGAACACCACAAAAGTGATTATAATAATAAGGATGGCATATTTGGCACTTCGCATGTTTTTTTGATAGTGGTCGGCCAGCGAAACCATTTCAACGCCAAACTTCGAGTTTTCAATGTCGGTTTGATTTTCGGAAATGTTGCTGCTCACCCATTGTTGCGGGTAATTCCTGTTAAAATGCAGGATGTTCCAGTCGGCCTGAAAACCATTTTCATCCACATTCCGATCGGAGGGTAGGAAGTTGCCGGTAAATCCAGGATCGTTCCACGACGATTGCAAATGCACAGTTGTATTTTCACCCAGTGGAGTAAACATAAGGCTTTGGCTGCCTTTTAGCTGTAGATCGATATTGAAATCACCGTTCAAATCATCAGAGACAATGTCTTTTAGAGGAATAGAAACACCACTGTGTCCGATTGGCGAAGCAGTTTTACCGGGCGAGAAGGTATAATCTTCATTGTTCCAGTTTAGCTCCAGTCCTTTGTTAATACCACGAAGATCGCTAATCGATAATTGCAACTGGGCATCATCCCAACTTATATCCGAAGAATCGATATTCAGTTTTGCCAGATCAATGTCCTTAAAATTCCCGGCGATTGTAAGTTCTGACTCATAAACATCAACATTGTAAATGCTGCGTTGCAATTTTTTTGGTAGCAGCTTTCCGTTAACCGACAATTCCTTGGGAAGAATTGTGGCGTAGCGGGTTACTTCGTGGTATGTGTCTTCCTCCTCCATGTAAATTTTCTTTTTGAAAGGCACAAAAAGTACGGGCCCGCTGATGAGCTGTTCGTTCGACCATTTGCTCATCACTTCGTTTACAACCTGAAAGGAATTACTTTGGCGCTCGCCAATCAGCTCCATTATCATTACTTTGGGTATCAGCAGAATAATGATAAGCATTCCGATTACTAAGAGTTTGAACGACAATGTCCGGTGAAAGCTAATTCCCAAACGGTCTAAAATGTTTTCTTGTTTTTCCATGATTTAATTGTTTTAAAAGTACTTTGAATTACAAAGCATAATGATAAAAAAATTATTTGTTTGTATTATTTTGATTGTTTATTAAATCTTCCAGTGATTTTAAATGCAACTCAAAAGCTTTGCTGCCGCTTGATGTAACGGCATAAGTAGTGTTGGGTTTTTTGCCCACAAAGGTTTTATTCACCGAAATGAATTTCTCCTTTTCCAATGCTTTAATGTGGCTGGCCAGGTTGCCATCGGTTAATTCGAGCAAGTCTTTCAGTTCATTAAAACTCAAGCGCGAATTCACCATCAAAGCAGCCATAACGCCCAGCCTCACTTTGTTTTCAAAGGCTCTATTCAGATTTTGAATCGGATTCTTCACGCCTCTGATTTTTTGTGTTCACCATTTAAGAACATCAATCCGTAAATAATATGAACGATTCCAAAACCAATTGCCCAGAAATAAAGGCCGTAACCCGGAAATATTGCCGCCAATAATCCTAAAACGATTTCAACCAAACCAAGACTTAAAATCTCGGGGCGTGTATATTTTGCAGCGTTTACCAATGCCAATCCATAAAAAATAAGGAAACACGGGCTTACAACACCGTAGTATCCGCGTAGTGCCAGTATAGTTGTAAGTATTCCACCCGTTGCCAATGGAATAAGCAGATTGATGAGTAGCAGTTTTGAGCCCGGTCCCCAAATGGGTTTCTGTTCCTTTTTCGCTTGTTTTACCGTTAAAACGTAAATGGTAAAAAGCGACAGAATTAATACGGTAATCCCAATTACAAAAATGGAAGACAGCACTTCGTTTTGGTTTTCCTGTGCTATAGCATAGGGAAACTGGTTTACGATGCGGTTGGTAAAAAATGCACCAACGAGCGCGTATATACCCACTAATATACCTGATAGCCCGCTAAGTGACAGGAAGCGACTTGAGCGTTCCATAATGTTGCGGATGTCTTTTAATTCGCTTAACAGCTTTTCTGATTCGTTCATTTTAAAAGTACTTTGAAATGCAAAGTAAGTAAATATTTATCAGAAATAAAATAGTAGGAGCGTTTTTTATACTACTTTTTGGTTTAATCACAATGGAAAATTGGTTGATGAGGAACGGCAATTCTGTCTGAAATCTTTTACTTGCCCGCTTAACAAAATGTTTTAACTTAGCTCTCACTTTAGACCTTCAAAAAAATAAATAAGATGAAACATTTAACGCGTGCTTTCGACGGCCAAAATCAATGGTGGAAATTTTTAGTGGTAATTCTTGTGGCCTGGATTGTGGGGCAAATTGTTGGTGCTATCCCGCTACTGGTTGTTATGACGAAATTTGTTGCCGCAAATGGAGGAGTAGCGTCTAAGCCTGAGAATGTAATGGATTTGTCGGCATACGGAATTGACCCTAATGTTGGCCTTGTGCTCCTTATTATACCTTTTATTGTAATATTACTGATGGCCATTGTGCTGATAAAGTCGTTACATAAAAGAAGCGCAAAAGATGTGATAAACGGGGGAGTATCATTTCGTTGGAAACGTTTTTGGCTGGGTGTTGTCGTTTGGGGGCTAATAATGTTAGTTCTGTTTTTTGCACAATTATTTATAAGTCCGGAGGAGCTGGAGTTTCGGTTTGATCCGGCTGCTTTTATTCCCTTGGTTTTTGTGGCTGTTCTGCTAATTCCAATCCAATCGGGGACTGAAGAATTTATATTCCGGGGCTACCTGGCACAGGGAGTTGCCGGATGGACAAAACATGTGTGGGCAGTGATTCTTATTCCGTCGGTTTTGTTTGCTTTAATGCATGGACTGAATCCCGAAGTAAAAGAACACGGATTCTGGATGATGATGCCATCTTATTTTGTTTTTGGTGTGGCTTTTGCAATAGCAGCAGTTCTTGATGACGGAATTGAATTGGCCATTGGAATACATGCAATTAACAATACGCTGGGTGCACTATTGGTAACCAGTAAAGAATCTGCACTGCAAGTTCCTTCATTATTTTATCAGCAAGAAACTGATCCTGTTGGAGAATCCATTACTTTGATCATTTCCTCGGTTATAATGCTGATTATTTTCAAACTAATTTTGAAATGGAATTTTTCGATTATTTGGAAGAAGATAGAACTAGAGTCGGTATAGATCTATCTTTTTAATTGTTATCCTTTGCCGTCAGCTTCAGCTGGCGGTTAGTAAGAATAAATAGAACCGGATATTAAAGCCAGCGACAAGGGAAAATGTGTTTCAATATAATTTCCGGAATTTGTATATCCATTACCGTCAGCTTCAGCTGACGGATCACAAGAATGATTGATGAACAGGGCTTTAGCCCTGAACATTTTTGTATATTTGATTAAATGCAAAAATCTCAATCACATGTCATATACTACAATCTGGCTACATTGTGTTTGGTCAACTAAAAATCGTGAACATATAATTTCGAATACATTTCGTCCTGTTCTTCTTAAACATATTAGGGAGAAAGCATGTGATAAAGGGATTATTTTGGATTACATCAATCTACATAAAGATCATGTACATGCCTAATAAATCTTGGGAGAAAACAGAATATTGCTGATGTAATACAGCAAATAAAAGGTGAGAGTTCTTATTGGATTAATAAAATGAATGTAATTCCGATAAAATTTTATTGGCAGGATGATTATTTTGCTGTTTCTGTTAGTCAATCGCAGGTATCAAAAGTAAGAGAATATATAAAAAATCAGGATGAATATCACCGAAAAAAGACATGGGAAGAGGAGGTTGATCAGTTTTTCAAACGGTATAATTTTTAGAGGATTAATGGCTAAAGCCGGGAGTTAATATTTTGCTATTATTCCGTTGGTTAAAACCAACGGCAAAGGATAAATGTGATTTTAATTAATTCCCGGAATTTGTATATCCATTGCCGTCAGCTTCAGCTGACGGATACCTAAAATACAGAACAAAAAAATAACCGATCGCCTTGGCGATCGGTTATTTTTGAATAATGCGGTTTCCAACCGCATATCCCTGGTTACTCTTAGTTCTTTTCAATCCAGTGAGCGATCCAGTCGCCAACTGCCGATGTACTTTGCGCTGGCCCTTCGGCAATATCTTCGGTAACAAATCCTTCAGCCATTGATGCAGCAACAGCATCACGAATCAATTTACCTTCCGCTTTCAGGTCGAAAGCATATTCGAATAGCATGGCAGCCGAAAGGATGGTAGCAATTGGGTTGGCAATATTTTTACCTGCAGCTTGCGGGTACGAACCATGAATTGGCTCGAATACCGAAGTGTGGATACCAACAGATGCTGATGGCAATAATCCAAGCGATCCGGTTATTACACTGGCCTCGTCGGTAAGAATATCGCCAAACATGTTTTCGGTAACCATTACATCAAAATTCTTCGGCCACTGAATGATTTGCATAGCTGCATTATCCACAAACATGTATTCTGTTTTAATATCAGGATAATTTGGAGCCATTTCCTGTGCAACTTCGCGCCACAAACGCGAGCTCTCCAATACGTTGGCTTTGTCAACTACAGTTAGCTTTTTGTTACGTTTGGCAGCAAATTCGTAACCCAGTTTTAAAATACGTTCTACTTCTTCACGCGTATAAATACAGGTATCATAAGCCGTATTTCCGTCGTCTTTGCGGCCTTTGTCACCAAAATACATTCCACCGGTTAATTCACGGATGCAAACAAAATCAGCTCCTTCAACCAATTCGCGACGAAGTGGCGATTTGTGCAACAACGATTCGAACGTTTCTACCGGGCGGATGTTGGCATACAATCCCAGTTTTTTACGCATGGCCAGCAATCCCTGCTCGGGACGTACCGGTGCTTTTGGGTTGTTGTCGAATTTCGGATCGCCAATAGCCCCAAATAGCACAGCATCCGATTTCATACACAATTCGTGTGTTTCTTCTGGGTAAGGATCGCCAACTGCGTCGATGGCAGCAGCACCCGTTAATGCCTGCTCGTATTCTAATTCGTGATTAAATTTTTGTGCAACAGCTTTCACTGCTTTCATGGCCTGATCAACTATTTCAGGTCCGATCCCGTCGCCGGGCAATAATGCAATGTTCAGTTTCATCTTATTAAGATTGTTTATTTTTTAAGGTATAAGA
>DASQBW010000652.1:0-4290 GCA_035635015.1 Draconibacterium sp.
CACCTTAGCCGCTCCAATCCAAGTCAGTTGTCATTCTGAGCGAAATGCAATGAAGCGAAAGAATCTTTCTTGTAATTCATTATTAATCTCCTTTTTTAATCAGTGATCGAAACTAAACACGGTTTCTTTAAATATCTCCGAAACGGTTGGATGTGGGAATACCACTTCTTCCATTTCTTTCAATGTCAATTCGGCTTCAATGGCCATGCAGGCTCCGTAGATCATTTCACTCGATGGATTCCCGATCATGTGAACTCCCAGCAATTCGCCATATTTTGCTCCAACCAACACTTTGCACGATCCGCTTCCACCTTCGTTTTCGGCAACAAACCTTCCGGCATAAGTCATTGGTAATTCAGCAATTTTATAGTCTATTCCTTTTGCTTTTGCAGTTTCTTCGGTCAATCCAACACCCGATATTTCAGGATTGGTGTAAACCACTCCGGGAATGGCATTGTAACGCATTTTATCCGGGCGACCAGAAAGATTGTTTACCACCACTTCGCCTTCGCGGCTGGCCGTGTGTGCCAACAATGAGAAACCTGTTACATCGCCCGCTGCGTACACGTTAGGAATATTGGTGCGCATTTTTTCGTCGACTTTGATTCCGCCTTTGAATAGCTCAACACCTATATTCTCTAATCCAAATCCTGTAGTTACTGGCTTGCGACCAACGCTCATCAATATTTTATCACCTTCAATCTCGGTTGTTTTACCATCTTTTTCGAAGGTTACTTTTGTTCCGTCAACTTTGGTAACTTTTGAAGATAGGTTGAACTCAATGCCTTTTTTTGCGTACATCTGACGCAACATGGCATTTTGTCCTTTGTCCATTCCTGTCAATATCTCATCCAGCATTTCAATGATGGTAACTTTCGTACCAAGGCTGTTAAAAATACTGGCGAACTCCATACCGATAACACCTCCGCCGATGATCACCAACGATTTTGGCTGCTCTTTCAGTTGCAAGATCTCGCGATTGGTTAAAACCTCATCATTACCCTGCACACCCGGAATTGGAGGCACAAAAGCTTCCGATCCGGTAGAGATCATCAGGTTGGCGGCATTATATACCTTACTACCTGCTTCTATCTCAATACCTTCGGCACTTCTCTTCTGAATCATCGCGGCGTCGTTGACCACATCCACTTTAAATTGCTTCATTTTCAGGCCAACGCCGCCAACCAGTTTCTTCACCACTTTATTCTTACGGGCCATCATCTTATCGAAGCTAAACGACAGATCGTTGGCTTCAACACCATATTTACTTCCGCTTTTTGCGCTATCGTAAATTTTAGCACCGTAAAGCAATGTTTTTGTAGGAATACAACCTTCGTTCAAACAAACACCGCCCAGTTCTTTCTTTTCGAAAAGAACCACTTTAAGTCCCTTTGCTCCGGCTCTTTCAGCGGCAACATATCCGCCCGGTCCGGCACCTATTATTGCTAAATCGTACTTCATTTCGGTTTTAATAGTCAAAGGTTAAATTTTCAATTTCAATAGCTACCTGCTTCACAAAACGTGTTGCCATTCCGCCGTCCAGCGCCTGGTGATCGTAAGTCAAACTCAAGCCCATGTATGGAACAAAACCATAAACGCCGTCGCCCAAATCTTTTGGTCGTGGTACAATTGTATTTACCCCCAAAATAGCTACCTGTGGAAGGTTAATAACCGGAGTAAACATTTCAACACCGTAGTTTCCAAGGTTTGAAACCGTAAACGATGCAGCTTCCGAAGACAGCAACTCAGGATCGATACTTCCGGTACGACAAGCATTTGCCACCACCTTAAACTGATTCGATAATCCAGTGATGGAAAGATCATCAGCATTTTTAATTACCGGAACCATCAGACCTCTGTCTGTATCAACTGCCAGCCCAAGGTGAACTTTATTAAAGTATTTTACACTATCTCCAAGGAAATGGGCATTCGCATCAGGGAATTGTTTCAGCGCTTTGATAACCGCAAAACAAACCATGTCGTTAAGTGTAATATCAGGAGCAGCTTCATTAGCTTTAATTTCTTTTCGCAGGGCCAGCAATCTTCTTGCATCGGCACCCAGATGGTGTGTTAATTGAGCTGAATTCTGCAATGATTGGTGCATTGCTTTGGCGATCAACTTGCGAATATGTGGCATTTTCTTAATCTCGTAATCACCTGCGTAAACAGGATTTGTTCCAAGATCCGAAGCTTTCACTGTTCCTGCCAATCCGCTTCCGGAACCTGTTGCTTCCAGCCCTTCAGCTTTGGCAACTTCTTTGGCCAGTGGCGACATTTTCGGCTGCGATGCTGCAAATGCTTTTACATCGCGCTCAATTACACGTCCGCCAGGCCCTGAACCTTCAATCGATTCGTAAGGAACAGCATTTTTTTCAGCCAGATTTTTGGCACGTGGAGAAATTTTCACTTTTTCGCCTTCAGCCTTTTCTTTCAGAACAACCTGAACTTCTTCCTCTTTTTCTGCAGGTTTTTCTTCTACTTCTTCTTTTACGTCAGCAGCAGTTTCCGTTGAAGTTCCGGCAGAAAACTCATCAATGTTTTCGCCCGGCTGGCCAATTACGCCAATGGTTTGCAAAACAGGCACCTCATCTCCTTCTTCGCAAAACACAGCCAATAAAACACCATCTTCCTCAGCTTCCTGCTCAAATGATGCCTTATCAGTTTCATAAGCAAAGAGCGCTTCGCCCTTTTTCACTTCCTCTCCCACTTCTTTCGTCCATTCGGTAAAGATGCAGGATTCAACAGACTGCCCCTGGCGAGGCATTATTATCGGTGTAGCCATAGTTCTATTAATTTTCGACAAACTTAAATGACCTAACTTGTATTTACAAGTTAATTCATTGTTTTTACCTAAACATCTAATTTACATACATTTCAATACATTTACAAGTAACTTGTAAATACATTTATTTAATTTTGTCTTTACATTCAAAGATAAAATCGTTTATATTTGTCACTCCAGAAAAAGAAATCATTATGCGTCTGAGCAAAAATCTACCGCAATACAAAGTTGTTTACGAAATCATTCGCAAACACATCTCAGATGGGGTGTACCAAAAAGGTGACATCCTCCCATCAGAAAATGAACTTTGCGCAGTGCATCAGACCACTCGACCGACCATACGCAAGGCGCTCGACCGCCTTGTTCACGAAGGTTACATCAAAAAGAAACAGGGAAAAGGGAGCATTGTAATGGGCGTTCCGCAGGGGGTTGGAATTTTGTCGTTATCGGGTACCACCAGTGCTGTTGGACAAGAAAACCTGATCACGGAAATTATTGTAAAACCTGAGATAAGACTGTGGGATACCACAAATCTTGCCTATCCGCTATTGAATAATGAAGAAGAATTTGGGTGCATTTATTTTGAGCGACTGCGGATTATGAACAAGCAGCCGGTATTTTATGACATTACAATGATGCCCAACATCAACCTGCGTCGTTTCATCAGCCGGAACCTGGAAAATAAATCTTTATTTACCATTCTGCGCACCATGTACGACATAGAAGTCACCGGAGGAGAGCAGCGCCTGATGGCCATTGTGGCCGACAAGAAAATTCAGGAGTACCTGAATGTAAAAGAAGGTCATCCTATACTTCACATTAACCGGAAACTGGAAACCAGCCGCGAAGGCTTTTTTATTTACAGCCAGGTTTACTGCAACAGCGAGAAGTACGCCATTTTCGGAACGTTTTAAACCAAACCATAATTTCATTGTTGCACGAATGGAACGTACCAATCACAACTATTTTTCCTTTGCTGCAGTTTTGCGAAAGTGGGACCAAAGTATTTTTGCTTGTTAAACAGCTGCAATTTTTCCCTTTTAAATTTCAACTTGCGGTAATTTCTATACTTTTTTTCGGAAGATGCTCCTTAGTATGCAATTTGTGCCCCTTGTTACAATCAGTAGGAACTTATCTCCAATTAAAACGGCAACATCCCTAAATCCAGGTTTCCCCCGGAAAGAATAATGCCCACTTTTTTGTTTCTCACATCCACCTTCTTTTCGAGGATGGCGGCCAACGGCACAGCCGATGATGGTTCGATAATAATTTTCATACGTTCCCAAATCATACGCATGGCTTCTACAATACTTTTTTCCGAAACACATACAATATCATCTACCTTGTCCAGAATAATTTTAAAATTACGTTCTCCCAAAGAGGTTAACAAGCCATCGGCAATTGTTTGCTGATTATTGGAAGGCACCCAAAGTTTCGAGTGAAACGAACGGTATGCATCATCGGCTCCGGCAGGCTCAGCAGCAATAACTTTGCAAGCCGGTAACAAA
>DASQBW010000653.1:0-4994 GCA_035635015.1 Draconibacterium sp.
ACATAGATGAGGTTTTAAAAGCAATGACGCTTGAAGAAAAAGCGCAAATTCTGGTGGGAAACCGGAACCGGGGTTTTGGTGGCGGCGGAGCAACTATCGGGAATACCGAAGATTTAGTGCCCGGTGCTGCAGGAACAACTCAGGGAATAGAAAGACTCGGTATCGTAAGAACCGTATTGTCTGACGGTCCGGCCGGGCTCAGGATAAATCCAACACGGCCCGGCGATTCTCAAACCTATTATTGTACAGGTTTCCCTGTGGGAACATGTTTAGCTTCTTCATGGAATACCGAATTGGTTACAAATGTTGGACAATCAATTGGAAATGAAGTGTTGGAATATGGTGCAGATGTATTGCTGGCACCCGGAATGAATCTTCATCGGAATCCGCTTTGTGGGCGTAATTTTGAATATTATTCAGAGGACCCTGTACTAACCGGAAAAATTGCAGCTGCCTATATTAATGGTGTGCAAAGTAATGGTGTTGGCACTTCCGTAAAACACTTTGTTGCCAATAACCAGGAAACAAATCGTACTGGAAATGATTCTCAGGTATCGCAACGTGCACTTCGTGAATTGTATTTAAAAGGATTTGAAATAGCCATAAAAGAAGCTCAGCCATGGACTGTAATGTCTTCTTACAATAAACTGAACGGTGAATTTACCATGGAAAGTTACGATCTTTTAACTACTGTTTTGCGCGACGAGTGGGGATTTGAAGGTATTGTTATGACTGACTGGACTGGTCAAAGAAATACTGCAGCTGAGGTTCATGCCGGAAATGATTTAATGACGCCCGGAGCACCTGTTCAGTCGGAAGATATTATAGAAAAAGCGAAGAGTGGTGAATTAAGCGAAGCAGATGTTGACAGAAATGTGAAACGTATGCTTGAATATATTGTAAAAACACCACGTTTTAATGGCTATAATTACAGTAATAAGCCTGATCTTGAAGGACATGCCCAGGTTACACGTCAATCGGCAACAGAAGGTATGGTTCTGTTGGAAAACCATGATGAGACATTGCCTTTTCCCGAAGACATCAATAATATAGCACTGTTTGGAGTTACCTCCTATAATTTTATTGCCGGCGGAACGGGCTCAGGCGATGTGAACAAAGCCTATGTTGTTGACCTGATGCAGGGATTGAGTAATAATGGCTATACCGTGCAGGAGGATTTGAAGGATTTGTACGAGAAATACAAAGCTTTTGAAAGTGCCAGAATTGAGAGTGAGTCGGGAGGCGGTAACTGGTTTCGTGGAGAACCGGTACTTTCGGAATTGTCGATAGCTAAACGATTTATAGAAAGACAAGCTGCTGAAGCTGACATTGCCGTTATTACCATTGGCCGCAACTCGGGTGAAGGTGGCGACCGGAAGGTTCCGGCCGATTTTAATATTACCGCTGATGAACGCGAATTGTTAAACGAGGTTTGTAATACATTTCATCTGGTGGGAAAAAAGGTAGTGGTTATTTTAAATATTGGTGGTGTTATTGAAACAGCATCATGGAAAGATCTGCCGGACGCCGTATTGTTAGCCTGGCAGCCGGGGCAGGAAGGCGGAAACTCAGTAGCCGATGTACTAAAAGGTACTGCAAATCCATCAGGAAAATTGCCAATGACTTTCCCTGTTGCACTGATGGATCACCCGTCTTCGCGTAATTTCCCTTATGAAGAGACTGGTCAATCGGGTAGAGGCTTTGGTCGTCAGGGCAGCCAAAAAAATGTAGATTACACTGTTTATGAAGAAGATATCTGGGTTGGATACCGATATTTCTCAACAGCGAATAAAAAAGTTTCATATCCTTTTGGTTACGGACTTAGCTATACCAGTTTTGAATATGGTACACCAAAAGTGTCAAAATCAAATGATCAGTTTACAGCAACCGTAACGGTTAAAAATATTGGAAACCGCGCCGGAAAACAGGTTGTTGAATTGTATGTTTCAGCGCCTGACGGGAAATTGGAAAAACCAGAGAGCGAATTAAAAGCATTTGCAAAAACAAAAGAACTGGCTCCGGGCGAAAGTCAAACTTTAACACTTACTTTTAGTGCTTACGATCTGGCTTCTTATGATGAGGAACTTCAGTCGTGGGTTACTGATGAAGGTCCTTATGCTGCCAAATTTGGAACATCGGTTGCAGATATTTTCTCATCGGTAGATTTTAAAGTGAAAGGATTAACTGTAAAGGCTCACGATGCATTAAAGCCTGAAGTTGAAATAAACCGACTTTCATTAAAATAACAGAAGTGATTGTGGGGATGTAATGCCGGAGTAGGGCACTTTCAGAATCCTGGCTTTAACAGATTGTGTAATGTATTTCTATAAATAAAGGTTGTCTCACTGTGTTGAGGCAACCTTTTTTGTAGGTATGAATGCTCCAAAATGTCTTTTGAGGGTAGTAAACTAACTGGAATTGTTTTGCGGATTTGTTTAAACGAAAACAGGATTTTAAGAGAAGTTACTACTTCGTTTTGTTTCGAACGTAAATCAGCTTAAATTTTCCTTTGTAGCTTTCCCGCTGATCGATTTCAAATTTGCCAATAGCATTAATCAGAGGGGTAAGTTTTTCAAAACCATAGTTTCGTGAATCAAAATTTGGCTGCTTTTTTTGCAACAGGCTGCCCACATCTCCGAGAAATGCCCAGCCATCATCGTCGGCCAAATCCGAAATGGTATTCGAAATTAAGCGGATAACTTTGGGGGTAATTTTATCAACTCCCTTTTTCTCAGTTTTGTTAGGTTGTGTATTCTCGTTTTCCTTGGTACGGCTTTTCAATATTTCTATATAAATAAAACGATCGCAGGCAACAATGAATGGTTCCGGTGTTTTTTTCTCACCAATACCAATTACGTGCATACCGGCTTCGCGTAAACGGGTTGCCAGCCGGGTAAAATCGCTATCGCTCGAAACCAGGCAGAAACCATTCACTTTTTCGCTGTACAAGATGTCCATGGCATCAATAATCATGGCCGAGTCGGTAGCATTTTTGCCCGTGGTGTAGCCATATTGTTGTATGGGCGTAATTGCGTTTTCAAGTAACAGGTTTTTCCATCTTGCTAAAATGGGCTTGGTCCAGTCGCCATAAATACGTTTGATGGTTGGATTACCGTACTTGGCAATCTCTTCCATCATTTCTTTCAGGTAACCGGAGGGAATGTTGTCTCCGTCAATCAGCACTGCCAGCATTAAATCTTTTTCCATTGTATAAAATTAATAAAGGTAGAAATTACTGATAATTGACGAATTATATTAATCCGACAGTTTTACATTCATGGCAGCGGGTCCTTTAGGGCCCTGTCCTTCTTCATACGTAACCCTATTGCCTTCTTTTATTGTACCGTCTACTTCGTTAATATGGACAAAGATATTTTGATTGTTTTGAAGGTTTCGGATAAAACCATATCCTTTTTGTTCGTTAAAAAAAGTAACTATACCTTGTTTTTCTTTTGGCTCTGCTTCGCCGTAACCGCCTTTTGGTACACTTACATCAATGTCTTCAAGGTTTACTTCTTCTTTCTGTGTTTCATCCGGCGGAGTATCGGTAATATTTCCAAACTCATCAACGTATGCGATCATATCGTCAAGTCCTGAATTTGAATCAGATTCTTTTCTGGCTTGTCTTTTGGCTTCTTTTTCTTTTCTCTTCTTAGCTTGTTTTTTTCTTACTTCTTTTTTGTTAAATGATTCTTTTGATCTTCCCATGTATTTATTTCTATTGTGATTCAAGCTATCGGGTACCTATATTGTAATACGTCCTGATTGCTTATTTATTTTATTAAAGACAAGATTTAAAAAAAGGCAAACTATACAAAATGGGGATAGTTGGTATGAGCAATATTCTTAAACCTGAAATCTGAAGCAAAGGTATATTATTTTTAATGATTTTCGTTGAATTCGATCATAACAAATCAATAAGAATCATTTTGAGGGTTTATGTTAAGGCTACTACCGTTTAATCCGAATTTTAAAGTTGCTGGAAACGTTTACCGGATTAATGCAGAATAAGATATACGGGTCTTAAAATCAACAATAGTGCAAATACATTTTATCAATCATGAAAATGATTCCAAATTTAACCTAAATGTTAACTGCTTGATATTTATGTTGTAAAGCAGGTTTTTGTGGTGGGTTTATTTTTAATGCCTTTAAGTTGTTCGCATTTAGTTGTTTGTGCGGGTAAGAAGAAATGTTTCTTTATTTATACTTTCAAATTGATTATAAAACAGTCGAAAAACTATCAAATCGTAAGCTAAATAAAATTCCATGTAATAATGAAATATATATTTGCAAGCTTTAAAAATCAATTCAGATAAATTTTATAAGATGAATGAAGCTTTAAAATTAATGCTTACGGGCATGAGTACCGTGTTTTTCATCCTAATCATGGTAGTGGTTTTAGGAAACATTATTATACGTGTTACCAACCGCTTTGCAGTTGTTGTAGCCGATGCGCCAAGTCGTGCTCCGCAAGCACAAAACGAAATAAATGCGTCGAAACTGGCTGCTATTGTTTCGGCTGTAGAGATCACTACCAAAGGGAAAGGCCGGATTACATCGGTAGAGAAAATGAAAAATTAGTTAACGGATATCAACTTCTTATACTTTTTCCGTGGAGGCGATTCGAAAGATTACTCTGACAGAGAAAACGAAGGAAAAAATACGGTAAAGAAGTAAACGGTATCCTATTTATCCAATAGACCAAAAATAAACAGAAATGAAAAAGGAGATCAAATTTAGCTTGCTGTATAGAGATATGTGGCAGTCCTCAGGGAAATACGTTCCCAAAGTAGAACAACTTGAAAAAGTAGCACCCGCAATTATCGATATGGGATGTTTCGACAGGGTCGAGACCAACGGTGGTGGATTCGAACAGATCAACCTTTTATTTGGCGAAAATCCGAATATTGCCAACCGCAGATGGACACAGCCTTTTAACGATGCCGGTATTCAAACGCACATGTTAGAGCGTGCTTTGAATGGTATTCGTA
>DASQBW010000654.1:0-1948 GCA_035635015.1 Draconibacterium sp.
ATTGATATGTTATTGAAATTTTTTGAAGAAAAAACCTCTGAAAATGAAATTTCAATTTTGAATGAGAACACAGCCTTTAAATCGCAAATAATTAATAACCACGAATTAAGGCAGGAGATTGAAATTTTATTAAAGTCCTTAAAGAAAAACCAAGAGTTAAATATTGAACAATTTAAACCTTTAGATACACTAATAGGTGTTCTTGATAACGAAAGGTCTAATTTATTCAGAAAAATGAGAAATGTATCGGAATGATTAACTTTACCAAAGCACTCTATACTGACCTTTTGGCCAAGATTCAAAAAATGGTTCATAAAATTGAATCAGGGAAACATCATGATGATATTAAAGGCGATTTTGTAAATGATACGATTGAGTCGTTAAAAATCCTTGAACATAAAATCACAGGAATTATAGTCTCGGGTGACCTTGAAATAGATTTTTTGCTGGCCAATAATTTGTCCAATTATAGTGACCTGAATCAAAACCTTGAATATATTGAGTTATTTCGTTTGCAGCCAATTAAAAATTATGGTAGTGGTGACCATTATTTTAAGGTTCTGGTCGAGAAAATATATGATGATTCAAACATTTTGTCCACACCTCCCTTAGTGTCAACCATCAGTAACTCGGATAATTACTATTGGGCTGTTCCATTTGAAAATATTATTGCAATACCTTTTTGGGAAGAAGAAAGTTTGATTAATGTTCCTGACATTTATCACGAAATAGGACACCTTATTTTTGTCCAGTACCGTAGTATTTTAGCTGGGAAGTTCATTCCTGTATTGAATGATTATTTCAAACTAGAATTAAGCTATGCAGTAGACGAAAGACGTATAAATGATTTTGAGATACTCGAAGCTACATTGGAATACTGGAAAGCTTCATGGTTTGAAGAATTTGTATGTGATTTAATTGCGACCTTTCTTACAGGTTCGGCATTTGCCTGGACGAATATGAAACTTACTACAATTAGTCATAGCAAAGCACAAGTATATCACTACCAACCATCACATCCGGCAGATGAAGCGAGAACACAAGCCATTATTAAAATGCTCAAAATAATGGAGAATGATGAAGAATCTGAAGAGATATTTAATTCATGGAAATCATTTGAAGAGCTTATAAATTATCCTAAAAGGCCATGCTATGATATCATCTTTTCGAATGATATACTTGACAAACTAACAATGATTGTTTACGATTTCTGTAATGATATTGATATAAATATTTATATTGAGAATACGGGAGATGCACCCAAAACAATAGCACAATACCTTAACGACATCTGGTATGTTTCAAGGCATAAAAGTGAGGATTTTGCTGAACTTGAGAAGTTTACTATTGGCCAAATAAAAGAACAATTGAAAATTGAGGATTAACTAAATCTGACCTAACAAATTATTAACAATTGAATTCTTTCTTCCCAAAGGATCATGCCCCAGCATTTCTCATATCGCATTTTCAACCACACCGCTGCTCATGATTCGCAGTTTCCCGGTGGATTGAAACTGCTCAATCGAAAAGCCTTTGGCATCGCACGGCAAAAGAATCCCTTACATTTTATTCCAGTGATACATTTGCCTTCTGTCTGCCCCGTTAAAATTCAGATTACTGTTCCTGTGCCTCCGGTAACTTCATTCCGGGAAGTTGTTCCGAGCCTATCCGAAACACTCCCTGCATTCAGTAACCTCCGGCACCGCACACAAGAGAAAGGCTTTCATTTCCCTCATTCACCCTGTTCTCACAGACCTCATTTCAGTACATTCAAACCTTACACTGGTTTTTGCCTTCGCTGGTTTTAGAGTTTAGCTTACTGACTTTTGAAAAAGTCAATTATCATTTTTATCAATTTATAGATTCTTCTTTCCCGCATTCCAATTTAAGAATGTGCTTTCCGTTCGGCATTGTTGTTCTGTTGGCAAAATAAAGACCGTGTTTTTGG
>DASQBW010000655.1:0-3317 GCA_035635015.1 Draconibacterium sp.
AAACAAAAAAGAAACTATCTTTTAATGAAAAACGTGAGTTCGAACAGTTGGAAAATGAAATTCCGGAACTGGAAGAACAAATTACAGAATTGGAAGAATTACTCAACTCAGGCGATCTGCCCCACGACGAGTTATACGAAAAATCGTTACAATTAGACAACATGAAATCGCAACTCGATGAAAAAGAATTGCGATGGCTGGAATTAAGTGAGTTGGTGTAGAAACTGCTGATTAAATATCTTCGAACTCTACGTTGGTATAGTCTTTAACCTCAACTTTTTCTTCTTCTGTAACTTCCTCCGCTTCAGCCTTCGGCTCAACTTTCTCGTGCACATCTTCCGGCTGTTTATCGTGAATAAAATCAACCACTTCCTGCAGACTTTCAATAAAATTATTGAAGTCTTCTCTGTATAAAAAGATTTTGTGCTTTTCGTACGAAAACTTACCGTTTTCGCCAAAGCGTTTTTTGCTTTCAGTGATGGTTAAATAGTACTCATCGTTTCGAGTGCTTTTTACATCGAAAAAATATGTTCTTTTCCCCGCACGGATAACCTTTGAATGAATCTCTTGTTTAAACCTGCTTTCTTTAAACTTAGCTCCCTCCTTCGTATCACCACTTTCCATTCTTCAAAATTTTTGGTTTTTGGACTTAGTCAGGTTTCAAAAATAGAAAAATATTTGACAAATATCCATAATGTGTCACGTAGCAGATTTATTCCGTGGCAAAAAATGCTATTTATATTGATTCTACAAACAAAAATCCAAATCTAACCGGTTGGAAAGCAGACACAAAAAAAGGGGACATGTTCGTGTCCCCTTTACGCTACAAATTATAGTATTTATTTATAGATTTCCTTTTTAGCCGACAACAAGGTATTTAGCAACAATGATGTTCGGGTCATCGGTCCAACTCCACCTGGCACAGGAGTAATGTACGAACATTTTGGTGCAACTTCTTCGTACAAAACATCACCCTTTAGTTTCCAGCCTGATTTTGTTTTGTCTGATTTCACACGTGTCGTACCAACATCAATAACAACAGCTCCTTCTTTTACCATGTCGGCGGTTACAAACTCGGGAACGCCCATTGCCACAATTAAAATATCGGCATTGGCACAAACCTCTTTCAGGTTGGCAGTTCGGCTGTGTGCAACAGTTACGGTGGCGTTAATCGCTTTTTGCGACATCAAAACACTCATCGGTCGGCCAACAATATTACTGCGGCCCAAAACCACGCAATTTTTACCGCTGGTTTCAATGTTATATCTTTTAATCAACTCAACAATACCATAAGGTGTTGCCGATACAAAAGATGGCATCCCAATTACCATTCGTCCAACATTAATCGGGTGAAATCCATCAACATCCTTTTTCGGATCAATGGCTTCAATAACTTTCTCTTCAGAAATGTGTTTTGGAAGTGGCAACTGAACAATAAATCCATCCAAATCGTCGTCGTTGTTCAATTCTTCCACCTTGGCAAGCAATTCCTCTTCGGTTACATCGTCTTCGTAACGAATCAAAGAAGACTTAAAACCAACCGCTTCACAGTCTTTAATTTTGTAGGCTACATAAGTTTCGCTCCCCCCATCATGACCAACCAAAATAGCTGCCAAATGAGGTTGTTTCCCTCCGTTGTCGATGATTTGTTTAACCTCTTCTGCTATTTCCTGCTTGATTTCAGCAGCAACTTTTTTCCCGTCGATCAAATTCATATTGTTCTCGCTAAGGCGCTAAGACGCCAAGTTTATAATAGTTTGTTAACAATCCGTGTTATTCCATTTTTAATCAGTGTCTCATTAAAGTTAATTAAGAGACCTAATTTCAGATCAGTTAGCTTGAGATAGGTCAGTAACTGTTTCTTATGAGCAGGAGCAACAGCTTCTACCGATTTTAATTCGACAATAACCTTATTCTCAATAATCAAATCTGAACGAAAACCTTCTCCAACAACTTGGTCCTTCCAAACAACTTGTACCGGTTTTTGTCTATCCACTTTTAGTCCCTGACTTTTTAGCTCAAGGTATAAAATCTCTTCATAAACCGACTCAAGTAGTCCTGGTCCAAGTTCAACATGTATCTCATAACAAGTGTTGACAATTATTTTAGAAATTTCATTTTCTGTCATCCCTTGTTCTCTTTATTCTTTGCGACTCTGCGCCTTTGCGAGGGAACTTTTAAAATTTCCGTCCCTGCCCCTGCATGCCGGACATCATGCGCTGAACATTTTTTCCCTGCGATACCATGCGCATCATTTTACGGGTTTCGCTAAACTGTTTCAACAAACGGTTTACTTCCTGAACATCCGTCCCTGAACCGTTGGCAATACGCTTTCTGCGACCTCCGTTAATCAACGATGGATTTTCCCGCTCAGCAGGCGTCATCGAGTAAATAATGGCTTCGATGTGCTTAAATGCATCATCATCAATATCCATCCCTTTTAACGCTTTTCCCATGCCCGGAATCATTCCCATCACATCTTTCAGGTTCCCCATTTTTTTAATCTGGCTAATCTGTTTCAGGAAGTCGTTAAAATCGAATGTATTTTTCTGTAGCTTTTTCTGTAGGCGTTTTGCTTCTTCTTCATCAAATTGTTCCTGGGCTTTTTCAACCAGTGAAACAATATCACCCATACCCAAAATACGATCGGCCATACGATCGGGGTGGAAAACGTCGAGTGCATCAACTTTCTCGCCGGTACCCACAAACTTAATTGGCTTCTCAACCACCGCACGAATCGATAACGCCGCACCACCGCGGGTATCACCATCGAGTTTGGTAAGAACAACACCGTCGAAATCGAGGCGGTCGTTAAATTCTTTAGCTGTGTTTACAGCATCCTGACCGGTCATTGAGTCGACCACAAAAAGAATTTCATCCGGGTCGATGGCTTTCTTCACGGCAGAGATTTCATTCATCATCTGCTCATCAACTGCCAAACGACCGGCGGTATCCACAATCACCACATCGTTGCCATTGGCTTTGGCATGTTTTATTGCTGCCTTGGCAATTTTCACCGGATCCATGTTCCCTTCCTCGGTGTACACCGGAACATTGATCTGCTCGCCCAAAACTTTCAACTGATCGATCGCAGCCGGACGATAAACATCGCCTGCTACCAACAGCGGATGACGGCCTTTTTTGCTTTTCAGCATATTTGCCAGCTTTCCGGAGAAAGTTGTTTTACCCGAACCTTGTAGTCCCGACATCAGAATTATTGCCGGTTTATTTTCAAGCTTAATGTCAGCAAAAGTACCACCCATCAATTGTGCCAGTTCGTCTTTCACAATCTTTACCATCATTTGCCCCGGTTTAAC
>DASQBW010000656.1:0-5054 GCA_035635015.1 Draconibacterium sp.
GGAGTAATCTCCCCCTCTTTGTACTGCGGATGGATGATTCTTCCGGCATTACCGGTTTTTAACAGGTTCTGTTTGTCCTCGTCAGATAAGGTAACTCCAAAGTACGGACGATCGAGCTCTGGATTGTTCCTTACGGCATGAACTGCCAGTTTAAAATCGCCATTTTCGTCCTGACGAAAGGCCAGCCGGGCATCGGTACGGATGTTCAGGTTATCGGTTTTAATGGTGATCGGAATCAAACCTGGCGACTTCTGGTAGTTTAACATGGGCTCAATATTTTTCGTGTTTTTCAGAAAATCTTTTGAGACACCCAGCATTTCCAATTGCGACCAGTCAACTTTGTTCTCATCAATCAGATTGGGCCGTTTCTCCTGAGTTTGTTCTTTCGAAAAGTCACCGGGTTTTACCTCATGCTTTTCCAACATCTCTTTGTTGGACGGTGTATCCGGTTTCTTTAACATCTTTTCCAGAACGGTTGCTGTCTTCTCAACCAGGTTGGCCTGTACCTTGTAAAACTGAAAATCGGTAGGATTTTTATACTGTCGGTTAAAATTGGTAAAAAAAATCTCCAGCGGATTGCTGTGGCTGTCGATTTTTAAGAAACCACCTGCATTGGCTTGTTTGGGAGCCTCTGTTTTTAGTTGGCCTTTTTCATCAAAACCACTTACGGCTTTTAGTTTTGCTTCGTTTTTTTCTTTAACCAGTAATACCTCCTGGTCATTGTTTTTTTGTTCCATGATACATTTCTTTTAATGATTTAAAAGCGAATGTATCGTTGATTGGGCTGTTTATTATAAGACTGGCAGTATTTGGCTTTGATTGGGTTGAGGTGGCGTTACAATCTGGTTTTTGCTAATAATCTATCATATTCGTCTTCTAACTTATACCTGCTATAATTTTCTAAATCTGTTTTTAACTCTTCTAATTTTGGAATACTCCCAATTGTCATTTTAAATTCATCGTCAATTTTAGATACAGATATTGCAAGTTCTTCAATCTTATCTTGCAATTCCTTATCTCGTGCTCTGGTCATATTGGTCATTTCTATTTCAATTTCATTCATCGATTTAATATCAGACTTGGACAAAAAGAATTCAAACCCATCATCGCTCCTGAAACCAACATTAGATGCTGAACTTATTGAATTTCCATATTTCCTTCGACCAAGTCTGTCCTCCTCGATGGTAATCCGAACTCTCTCTCTGTTTTGAAATAAGTGTGGTAAAATTGTATTGCTCATAGCTTTAAATAAATGACCTTGCTTACGGTACTTTTTTAACACGTAGGCATGGAGGTCATCTAAATCTTCCATTACCAGTAAAGCTCCGACATAGTACGAACTTTCATTCTTTATAAAATAAAATTTTTCTCTCTTATCACGATATAATCTCCCTGATGAGTTGTAGCAAAGTTTTACTTTGAGCCAAACAATTCCATATTCAACATTTTCGGAGAGTTTCTGGAGAAAGATATCCTCTTTATCTCCATCATTCAATTTGTTAATTATCTTCTTTATTGATTTGTTATGCATTCCCACACTCTTAATATTCTGTTTCAGTAAAGTTATACATAAAATTAATCCCATGCTCCGGCATTTCTCAAATCGTATTTTCAATCACCCCGCTGCTCATGATTGGCAGTTTCCCGGTGGATTGAAATTGCTCAATTGATAAGCCTTTGGCATCACACGGCAAAAGAATCCCTTATATTTATTCCAGAGATACATTTACAATTACCGACCCCATCAAATTTTTTATGAATGCTTTAATGCTAATAACATCTCCCTCAAAATCTGGCTTCATAATTAGCTAAATATATGCAACTTAGAACAGCTTTCAATTCTTAAAAATGAATTTACTTTCATATCTTCGCGTATTCTTTAAGTATCCAATCCTGCTTAAAACAATATGATGTAACCTAAACGCATATATACTAATAGAAGCGTATAAAGATTACAACAAGATTAATATACATTATAGTGGACTATTTAAAAATCATAGAATCAATAAAAAGTAAGGAAAAAAAAGCTTTGGAAAGCCTTTATGTGCATTATGGAGCCAAGCTTTTTAGTTTCTCACAGACTAACTGGGGAGTATCAGAAGACGATAGCTGGGATTTGGTATATAAGACCTTGTTCAAAGTTGTTGAGGTGGTGGACAGATATAGTTTTGATAGTGAAAAGCATTTTCAGAACTGGATATTCAAGATATTTAAGAACGAATTATATCAATACTATCGAAAAACTGGAAACCAAACATCCTTTAAAAACTTTGTTAGCCTGGATACCATTAAAATAGAGCGTATTGACTTTGATGAAGAGTTGCAAAGCTTGTTAGAAAAAACAGACTTCTTGAATAATGTGACAATTGAAAGTTATTTAAACCAAGAAGAAACTTCAAGCCCGACAATTATAGCATTAGAAGAAGCTTTGGATGAGATTACTGATTTTGAGAAGCATCTACTTCTGCTTAGGGTACAAGGATTTACTTATAAAGAGGTAGCCTCTTTTTTAGAGGTTGAAAACAAGGACTTAAAAATTAAATTCCTTAGAGCCAAAAAAAAGGTGTTAAAAATATTCATGAAAAAAATGGAGGACTGAATGATGAAAAAAGAATTAAATAAAGATATTGATAATTTTTTAAGGGCATATTCAATTAAAGAAAGTACGAAAATAGGAAACCTAAGATTAGAAGAACTTGAGTCGGACATTGTGTTTAAGGCAGAACCTAAAGTTGAAATGTCAGCAGCCTTAAAAGAGAAATTGACAAATAAGCTTTATGAGGCAATTCATATTAATTCTTTAGGCGAATTAGTTGAAAAAAGTATTAGTGAAAGGGGGGCTACTAATCCTCAATTGGTTGAAATTACAGGATTAACTGAAGACATAATAAATAGGATTAAAGAAGATGCCCTGTTCCCAAATTCTATTCCTATAAAAAATTTGAAGAAACTTCTTAGATGGTTAGAACTCGAATTTGAACAAACAGAAAAAGCCATTCGAAAGACATTTAAAATACTAATGGAAGAAATTGGAAGTAACCAGGAGTACCGGTTTGAAGTAAAGCCAACCTTTAGAAGACAGAACAATTCAGAACAAATTTCCGAAAGGGAAAGGTATTCTGACTCCAGAGCTTCAAAATTATATAGAAATGAAATTGCTTTGGATAAATATATAAAACGATTAGGAGAACTATATTCTGATTAACAATGGCGAGAAACGATTGGTCATATTCTGCTTTGACAATGTTGCGACGATGCAGCAGGCAATACTATTTTTCGCAGGTTGTTGCTTCTCATCATTTCACAAATCCTTTACGTCGTAAGGCTTTTGAACTTAGACAAACTCAGAATCTATCGATGTGGCAAGGTTCTGTAATCGATAAAATAATGGAGAAATACATCATGCCATCGATTTCAGAGGGAGAAGAAATTGATTTTGAGAAAATGGCACAAAAAGCCGTGGATTTGGCAAAAGCACAGTATGACTTCTCGCTCAATAAAAAATATCGGGATAAAACGATAAACAAAACAAAAGCGGCCGATCTATATTGTATTCTGGATATTCATGAATCAGGAGTTAGTTACACTCAGAATGACATTGAAAATGTATATGATACTGTAGAAAGTATTTTAAATAATATTCCTGAAATATATTTGGATGAAGCGAGAATGCCCTTGCTTGATTATCTTCAACAGGCAACTTTTATTGCAGCTAATGTTAGAAATCTATTTTTTGAATTTGAGGGGAGAAAGGTTGCACCTCAAATTGACCTCCTGGCTTTTATTAATGGAAAACCAGTTGTAATAGACTGGAAAGTATCTAAAAACAAAAATTCTGACTATTCGAAACAATTAGCTATGATAGGAATTGCTGTCTTATCAGATAACAGAAAAAAAGCTAATGATAACGAAGTAAGAAAATTTCATGCAACTGATGTTACCCTACTCGAAGTAAACCTATGGGATGGTACAATAAAAAAACATGAGTTTAACCAGGATGTAATCTCTGAAACAGTTGATTATATTTTTTTGAATAGCGGAGATGAATTTTACATGACCAATGGCAAAGATTTTAAGCAAATAAATATTGCCGACATACCTATAACTGATAAACCAAGTACTTGCTCCACCTGTAAATTCAGAAATTTATGTAACCTGTTACTACAAAATAATTTTCAATATGATGAAGCGAAATATAATAAACTGGTACGAAATTAGAAATTTAGGGGATTTAAGTTTTAATTATCGCTTATTAAAGGTAGATATGGATGTATATGATTCGGAACCTGCATTAAACGATAAAAATTGGAATCAACTGTTGATGTTGGTTGCCAGAAGTGTTCGTGGGTCGGTTTCAACCTACTATCATAAAGGTGAAAAGTATATCGCAATTGAAGAAAACAAAAAATTTCAATGCGAGACCTTTAAAGTTGTACCCTCCGTCGCCAAGGTGAGTACTACCAACATTACCGGCAAAGTGAAATTTAAAGAGCTAAATTCTTCAAATAAAAGATTGGCACATGATTTCCTTGAATCATCAACACGACACCAGTTATCAGGTATTGAAGATTTGTGGAAATTTAATAATAACACATTTCTTGAGAAGAAACCCCTCTTCCAAACAAAACCATCGAATACTGATATTTTTGCGGGTTTTAGCTATAAACTATACTTTGACAATAAAAACCGCGTATACATAGTCATAGATCTTGCATATAAGTATGTTGATAATAAATCTATTAGCCAACGAATTTCAAAACCCGGTCATGCTGACAAAGTCGACAGTTATAAAGGCAAAAGAGCTTTATATCAAAATGGCAATGATTGGTACATAACTGAAGTTAAAGGTATAGGAAAGCCTATTTCGGAACATCAATTTATTGATGATTCAAATAATAAACATGTGGTTCTTGATTACATAAAAGAGCAGGAATATAAAAGATATGGTAAAGTAATTTCAGTACTTGACCCTAACTGTAATGCACTTTTGTACTCTTACCCATTTCAAAACAAAATATTTAGCGGAGCTTCATGCCTTGTAAAACTCATTCATA
>DASQBW010000657.1:0-2631 GCA_035635015.1 Draconibacterium sp.
TACTGCGGATTGCGGTTCTCTTCCAGCAGACATTCGGTGGTGGTAAGAATCGTTCCTTTACCATCGCTTTCAATTGAGCCACCTTCCAATACAAAGTCGAAACTTTTTAGTTCGCAATGCTCAAGAATTCCCTGAACGAACAAACTTTTTGTGATTTGATTGTCGAGTGCGGCTTCGAACTTTTTCCCCCAACCGTTAAATATATAATCCTGAACAATGGCCTTTCCATTATCGAGAACAGTGATTCCACCATGGTCGCGTGCCCAGGTATCGTTCGAGGGAACTTCCGCAAAATAAACATTCGACGTATTTCGGAAATAAGCACGAACACGTTTCACATCGTCGCAAACCACCAATACTTTCTGAAAGCGGGCGGCTGCTTCGATTATATCCACAAAACATGCGCTGGCTTCCTCTAAAAGATAAGCCCAATCGCTGTGGGGATGTGGAAAGGTAAGTTGCAAAAACGACTGCGGCTCCCACTCGGCGGGCAAACGCAGACCTTTTTCGGATGAATTATTCATGCTTCTTTCGGTAAACTTTCGGCCTCAAAAATAAAACGAAATTACACAGGTTCATCTTTTGGATAAAAGTTTCTCCAATCTTTTAACTGAGAATGTCGTGACGCTAGGTCAGGATTGCGCTTTGTTTTACTGGATACTGGATGCGGGAGACTTGTGACTTGTGGCCGGGAGCTTATTGGAATGTAGAATTTTCGATGTTGCAGACTTGTTGCTTATTCATCTCTTTTACCACTTGAAAGAATTCGCGCTGGAGCGGAGGGCATTTTAACTTAAACGCATTTTCCCTCCATCAGTAAGACCTAAACTTTTTGAGGTAGTCTATTTCTTTTCCACATTAGCCAGATACTCAGTGAAAGTTCGCCAATGAGCATAATCAACATCGTACTAACCATTAGTATTTCAGACAGATTGGTATTATCAATATAAAATACAATATATGTGAAAGATGTAAACATTAACAATATGCCAAGGCTTTTCGGCATATAACCCGACTTAAAAACCGAATAACCCAATACAAGGATATGTAAGGCAAAAAAAATGTATCCAAAAAGTTTTAAAGAGGCATAATTGTACACATCGATAATTTGAAATACCAAAGCGAATAACCCTATTATCAAGGTAAAAGCGTATAGTAACCTGAGTGCTCCCGTATACCATGCAAGTTTTTTATTTGCCGGTTTAAGAACCACATAAAGCGCAAGACCAATAACAGAATCAAGCACAAGTACAAATAGATAGCATGTAACAGCAATACCAAATAACTTTCGGTTGGCCTCGATGTCCATAGCTAAAGCTGCTGAATCTCCAGGTACAACAAAATTCGCAAGGAGGAAGTCGTCAATTAATGTTACAATGAAAACCGAGGTTATAAACGAAATCCCAACAATAATTGCAGCTTTTCCTGGTGATAAGTTAGAAATATAATTTTTCATATAAATTCCTTTTAGTAGAATCGATTAACTGTTAATCACCGGAACGGCAATTATCTCTCGTTACTAATAGATCTTGGTGTCACCGGATTTGTGGAAATGAATTTAATACTAATTCTAATAGAATGAAAGGTGTAATTTCCGTGGATGGAAATGTGAGGGAGCTGCAGGGGTGCCGCCTTTCAGAGGAATTAAATTCAGGAAATATTGTTGATATGCCTTTTAATGAGCTGTTCAATCGCTCCTTTATTAAAAGGTTTCATTTGGTAATCTACAATGTCTCCATTGTTTAATGCATTCGAAATTTCGGGGCTTTGCTCGTAACCCGACAGAATGGTGCAGGGTGTATGCTTGCGAACAGTTTTTATTTTCCGGATAAATTCCAAACCATCCATTTCAGGCATTTTCATGTCTGATATTACAAATTGAATGTCAGGATCGTTATTAAATATCTCCATGCCTTTTCTACCACTGTTGGCAGATAGCACTTCAAAATATTTTGAAAACGTTAGTTGAAACACAGTGATGTTTATTTCTTCATCATCCACGTAAAGTATTTTCGGTTTGGTGTTCATGCTTCCTTAGCTTTGTGGTAAGGTAATTTTTACTGTTGTGCCCTTGTTTACTTCCGACTCAAATTCGAGGCTGCCATTATGTTCTTTAACTATTGTGTAGGCAATTGAAAGGCCTAAGCCCGTTCCTTTGCCGGGATCTTTTGTAGTATAAAACGGATCGGTAATTTTAATTATTTCTTCTTTAGCTATTCCGTGCCCGGTATCTGAAATTTCAATCCTTAAGCAGTCGTCCTTTTTCTGTGTTTTTATGTCGATTCTTCCCTTACCGTTTATGGCCTGCGCAGCATTGGACAGGATATTTAAAAACACCTGATGGAGATTGCCAACATTTCCAAAAGTAACAAATGATTGGTTAAAATAGTTTTTTCTGACCTCAATACGATCTTTTAACTGGCTTTGTAACATGATAAGACTGTTATCGAGTATTTCATGAATGTTACATTTTTCACTAATCGAAGGGGTATTCCGGCTAAACTGGTTCAGGCTTTTTACAATATCGGCAACACGTTCAGTACCAGTTTTTATGGCAGCTAAAAGGGTTTCGGTATCGTCATCTCCCGAACATGAATCCTGAAGTTTTAAACCTTCGTAGGCGCCCATAAT
>DASQBW010000658.1:0-2953 GCA_035635015.1 Draconibacterium sp.
CAGATCACCACATCGCCGGCCACCAGCGCAATCATTGCATTCCATGCCCAAACGGCAACCGGGAAGTTAAAGGCTGAAACCACGCCCACAATTCCCAGCGGATGATACTGATCGTACATGCGGTGTTTTTCCCGTTCTGAATGCATGGTAAAACCATACAGCTGGCGCGATTGACCAACGGCAAAATCACAGATATCGATCATCTCCTGCACCTCGCCAAGTCCTTCCTGGTAAATTTTACCCATTTCATACGACACCAGTTTCCCCAGCGGCTCCTTGTATTTTCGAAGCTCCAAGCCAATTTGTCGCACAATCTCACCACGTTTTGGAGCCGGAACCATCCGCCACTCTTTAAAGGCGTCTTTCGCTTTTTTCACCACCTCGTGATAATCGGCGACAGTTGCCTGATTCACGGCGGCAATCAATCCCCCATCCGACGAGGAAATTGATTTAAGCAAAGCACCTTTCGTTTTATTCCATTCAGTTCCGGTACAAACACCATCGTTTACCGCTTTAATCCCGAGAGTTATTAAATCATTTGGTATATTAGTTTTCATTGTTCTATATTATTTTGCTTTTCATTTCTCCATTAAAATATAAATCATCATCACTTCTTTTTAAATTCCTGGAATCGACACCTGTCAGATTGAGCGACTAAAAATTGGAAATAGATTGATCCGTACAGGTTGGAATATAGGAAGATTGCTACGGCTGCAGCTAATGCGAAACCGAGTCATCATCAAGGCATTCCGGCATACCTTGGTAAAAAAACACCGGGCACAAGTACGATTGTATCATTTGTTTAATTTAAGAAATTTAAGCCAGAAACCAATAAATTTTACAGCTCTTAATAATAGTGCAAAAGACCATCTATTGTTAACTAAAATTTTAGCAACTTATCGCAATGATAAAAATGGAGCTCGTTAAAACAATATCACCCCGCAAACATCAAATCAATGCTCTGTGCATTGAAAACAGGATTGGTGTTTAAGAAAAATTGGATTTTGCCAAGAAAGAGAGAACATCAACAGTCCGCATTGTTGTTTTATCCACAGCGATTATTTTGCATTGCACTTTAAATCCGCAAAATCAATATGCTTAAATAGTTGAATATAAAATGAATTGATGCCAACAGGTGTTGAGTTTTTTGTATTTTGTCGGAATATTTGCTAACAATGGAAACAAACAAAAAAATCTACATTTTTCTGATCGTAATCACAATTGTTGTGGTCTGTATTTATGCTCAATCCATCATCCTTCCCTTTATCCTGGCTATTCTTTTTTGGTTCCTCATCAGGGTAATAAAAAAATTACTTGTGAAAATTAAATTCATTGGCCGTTTACCCAAATGGATTATTACGCTGTATTCATCCCTTGTACTTATCGGTTTTTTGATACTTGCCGTAACCATGATATCAAAAAACATTAAAACCTTATCCAATACACTACCCGTTTATGAGGCCAATGTGAATAAAATTGCAAATCAAATCAATCAGAAATTTGATATTGACCTGCTAAACATGGCCGGTAATTTTGCCAAAGACCTGAATTTCGGAAGCATTTTGACTTCACTTTTCAGCACTTTAACCGGCTTGTTTGGAAATGCTTTCACGGTTTTGCTTTACCTCTTGTTTTTACTCCTTGAAGAGCCAATACTTCCCAAAAAACTAAAGGCGATGTACCCGGAAAAAGAACAACACGACCAGGTAAAAAAACTGGTTGATAAAATCGATCATTCAATTGGCAATTACATTGCGCTAAAAACTCTAACCAGCCTTTTAACAGGTTTCCTTAGTTATTTTGCCCTGCTATTTATTGGTATTGATGCACCGCTGTTTTGGGCCTTTCTCATCTTTGTTCTCAACTTTATTCCAACCATCGGATCGCTTATCGCAACTATCTTTCCAACGGTATTTGCTATTCTACAGTTTGGCGAAATCACTCCCGGAATTTTAGTGCTGTCAATTGTTGGCGCCATCCAGTTGGTTGTTGGCAACTTTATCGAGCCGAAACTAATGGGCAACTCACTAAACATAAGCCCGCTCGTGGTTTTTCTTACACTGGCCATTTGGGGTGTAATCTGGGGGATATCAGGCATGTTGTTAAGTGTACCGATTACGGTTATACTGATTATTATAATGTCGGAATTTCCGGGCACACGACCGTTTGCTATTTTACTGAGTCAACGTGGTACCATTAACAAATAAAACCTGCTTACAAAATATGAGACAACCGCTTGTAGCTCCAAAATCCGGAGACTCAGATCCTGATTTACAGCAACTGATATTGTTCTACGAAGAGACGCTTGGATTTTGTCCTAACAGTGTAAAAACCATGCATCACCGCCCGCGAATTGCCTATACTTTTATCGAAATGAATAAGGCAGTGATGGAAAATAAAGGCAGCGTTACCAGTACTTTAAAACGATTGATCGCTTACATTAGCAGCAATGCTGCAGGTTGTCGTTATTGCCAGGCACACGCCATACGTGCCGCAGAACGCTACGGTGCTGAACAGGAAAAACTTGAAAACATATGGGCGTACAAAACTCATCCGGTATTCTCAGAAGCTGAAAGAGCTGCTCTCGATTTTGCTTTTGCAGCTTCTGTTATTCCGAATAGTGTTGACGACCAGATTGCTGAAAATTTAAGAAATTATTGGAATGAAGGAGAAATAGTGGAAATTACCGGTGTTGTTGCCTTGTTTGGCTACCTAAACAGATGGAATGATTCGATGGGAACTGAAATTGAGAGCGGAGCAAAAGAATCGGGAGAGAAATTATTAAGCCAAAAAGGTTGGAATTCCAGGAAACACGAGTATTGACAACGCGATCTCAGACCTGTCATCCATCAACAAATTATTCTATTCATTTTTCCAACTTTGCACTTCTAAATTTCTAGAAAATGAAAACATTAGCAACGTTAAAACCCCAACCTCTTTTTAATTATTTTGA
>DASQBW010000659.1:0-2401 GCA_035635015.1 Draconibacterium sp.
ACTTTTTTTAGCTTATTTTCATCATATAAAAAAACCTTATTTAAAAATAGTTAACCTATGAAGCAACTTTCCTGCCTGTTCCTGCTACTGGTTTTGTTGGGATGTGAAGATAACTTTGAGGATACTCACCGATATTCAAAACTCATTACAAGTTCAAAAGATTATCCAATATATCTTGATATGATGGAGATAGATGATATTCAGGTTAGAGAGAATCCCACTTTTATATCTCCGTTTAAAATCCTTTCTAATGACAATTATTACTTCGTGGGCGATATGCTGAAAGGCGTGCATGTTTACGAAAAAGAAGCCTCAAGAGCAAATTATCTGTGTTTTATTGAGTGCAGGTATATCAAAGATTTCGAGCTTGCAGACAACCTCCTTTTTTGTAATAATCTGGTAGATATGGTGGTTATTGATGTTAACAATCCGATGAAGATTCACATTTTACACCGGCAGAAAAATCATTTTAACAGTTTTTCTGGTTATAAAGAATGCTGGAATATACCATACGAGAATGAAAAGGGGCTTATAGTTGGGACAGAGAGGCATGAACTTACTGGTACGGTAACCGAAGAGCAGCCAAATCTTGATTTTAGTGAGTATGATCAATTGTATGGTAATTTGACGTCCAAAGTGATACCTGATAACTGGTTCAGCGATCATCCTGAATATGACAAACCGTATCTTGGAATGATCAAATTAGGAACAGATGAAATATATACATATGGAACTTATAATAGTTGGGCTATTTGCACGTACCCTTCGGGAGAGTTAGGAGTTTTCAAAGTAAGAGAAGTTGATTTGTGGACTGAACCGAGGGGGAATTACGCTCCTCCATACTATTACAGCGATGCCTTTCCTGTACGTATGTTTTTTGAGGATGATATGGTTTATATCTTGGGCGCAGCATATAATAATAGCGGGTATTGTGACTGTATAACTTATAATAAAGATTATCCTTTAACATATCATCTGTATTTTCCAAACTTCAGGCCTTTAGATATTACTTACATGCAAACGATGCAGGCTTTTTTCGTTCTTTCAGGTCAATCTATTTGGGTGGCATATAAGAGCAGTGACTCGGTATACATGGAAAGATATATTGATTATGAAATACAAACTGATGCAACATCAATATTCAATGTAGGAAACAATGTGGTTACTCTCGGCAATCATTTATCAGTTTATTCACCTTCTGAAAACCAGCTTAAGCTTGTGAAAGAATATCCTGAAATATCTGGAACTTGCTATTCGAAAGTAGAAGATGTGCTTACAATAGCCAATACACAAGGTATATTCTTTTATGATATCACAGACTTGGAAAACATTCAACTCATCCCATAAATCAATATTTGTATGAAAAAAGCAGCAATAATCATCTTGTCATTATTCCTTTCAACGAGTAGTTTTGCTCAATTTAACAGAGAGGATCTTACCAACAAGGATGAAAATGAAATCCAGAATCTTTCCGACAAAAGAAAAAGTAAAGGATATTACAGTATAATGCAGATCAGCCTGTTGTTGGGAAACAATATGTCTTTTCAGCAATCTAATTATAATCCCTATACACGATGCAATTTGGATGTTGCACCTTCGTATACATTAACTACTGGGTATATTTTTAACGAACATTGGATAGCTGGAGCAGGTGTGGGATTTGAAATTTTCGATCACAATCTTTTCCCACTTTTCGCAGAATTGCGCTACACTTTATGGGACTCTAAAATCTCCCCGTTTGTGGCCATGAAGAGTGGTTATTCGTTCGGTAATTTCAAAGCTAAACATTATGATAGACTCTACTTAAATTGGTCACCTTATGATATTGATGATGGTAGTCTCCGTAATTACGGGGGAATAATGCTTCATCCCGAAATAGGTGTTAAAGTGCCGTTGAATGAGTACTGCGATTTGTTGTTATCGGCTGCATATCGTCATCAAAAAACAAAATCAGTTGCAAAAAAAGTTTACGAGTCAAATCAGTTTGATGAATGGGAGCACAAAGAAAACCTCAACCGAATTTCGTTTGGTGTGGCAATCATGTTCAGATAATAACTAGCATAAAAAAGTCAGTGCTATGCACTGACTTTCATCAAGTAGCGGGAAGGTCCGAAATATCTAACCTTTTAGAACATTACTATTTGATAGTTGACTTGTATGATTTCCTTACAACTTAATTTCTTTTTTAAAAACATCCTATTTATGGATCTCTCTAGTTTCTCACTCAATAAAATGAAATATTTACAAGATTTGTATTCTTTTTCTGAGTAGTGTTTATCGAGAATTAGAGTTAACTGATAAGTTTAAGATGATTCAATTCAGTCTTATTTTAATAACCCACAAAAAATGACTATAAAAATAGTTAAAAATATTAAAAAACAATTGTTGACTAGAAATATAG
>DASQBW010000660.1:0-1724 GCA_035635015.1 Draconibacterium sp.
CGGGTTCTCCATTCCTCGGAAATAACACCACGTTCGGCATCAATTTCTTCTTCGGTTAATAACAGGTAGTTCGACCAGTCATTCAATACCAACAGGCACGAATCAATTAGGCCTTCGTGGGTAGCGGGTACGTCGCTTAAGTTGTAAACTGTCTCGTTAAAAGCCGTATATGCGTTGATATTGCGACCAAAAGCTACTCCATTTTTTTCGAGGTAATCCAAAAAACCTTTGCCGGGGTAGTGTTTTGTTCCGTTAAATGCCATGTGCTCTAAAAAGTGAGCAAGGCCGTTTTGATTGTCGTTTTCAAGCAGGGCGCCAACATTTTGTATCATGTAAAAACTAACACGCTCTTTTGGCTCTTCGTTATGACGGATAAAATAGGTCATTCCGTTTTCGAGTTGGCCTGATCTTACTGCAGGATCAACCGGTGCCGCTTGTTGTAGCATGTCTTGTGCCGACACATAAGTTGTGGTAAAAACTAAAAATGCCAGCATCGTAAAAATAAATTTCTTCATATTTTCGTTTTTATAGTTCGTTGTTGAACTGTGTTTGAATTTAATTTTCTACTCATTGAGTATAACTATGACAGTATGAATTACACTTTGGGTGAAAATAGCCATTAATTTCCAGACGTTATTTTGAAAAGTCCAAATAAATTGCTCTAATTTTATTCATAAAAATTAAAGCGTATGAATTGTTCAGAAATATTGTTTTGGAATGTAGACACCCAAATTGATTTTATGGAACCCGACGGAAAGTTATACGCCCCGGGTGCTGAAAAAATTAAGCCGGTTTTGAAACAGCTGACTGTTTTCGCCGCAGAAAATGCTATTAAAGTGGTTAATACAGCTGATTTTCATTATCCCGGTTCTACAGAATTATCTGACAATCCCGATATGGTAAATACCTTTCCGGAACATTGTATGGCCAATTCAAAAGGTGCTGAATACATTGCGGAAACTAATCCTGTAAACCCGATAATTTTTGATTGGGACAAGGAATACTCTACGTTTGATGAGGTGGAACGCAGCAGAAACATTGTAATCAGAAAAGATGCCTTTGATGTTTTTGCCGGAAGCCCGTATACCGATGAGATTCTTCAAATAATTGCACCTAAAGTTGTAGTGGTTTACGGTGTAACAACAAATGTATGTGTTAACGATGCTGTTTTGGGGCTTGCAAAACGAGTAAATCGTGTTATCGTTATCGAGGATGCCATTAAAGAATTACCCAATATCCCTTTGCCTTTTGAACATTGGAAGGCGATGGGCGTGGAGATGATGACGTTTGAAGATTTCGCTGGCAGACTTTAGATTGTCATTCCTCCTTCGAAATGACAGCATTGCTAAAGATTTATATGACCAAAAAAAGAGCCGTTCTGAATTTATCAGAACGGCTCTTTTTATCTGAAAACTAATTATTGTAAATTATTTCTTACAGTCTTTACAAGCTGCATAAATCCCGTCGAACAATTCTTTTACGTCAGCGGCTGCAACTGCCGAAAATGCAATGCGTAATACATTACCCAGAGCAATTAGTCCGATTCCGTATTTTTTTATCAGCACCTGGCGGACTTCTTCTCCAACCAATCCTTCGGCCAGTTGAACGCACATAAAGTAGCCTGAGTTAAAAGGAATTGCTTTAAAGCATTCTTCATATTTTTTCTCAGCTAAGGCTTCTTTTACCGCATCATAACGTTTTTGCATAATGTGGTATTTGGCTTC
>DASQBW010000661.1:0-3886 GCA_035635015.1 Draconibacterium sp.
GCAGCGAACGCATAAATTTCGAAGATGTTCGTCGGCAGCAGAATTTCCTAACTGGTGAACATTGGCCAGTTCGTTCGGGTTATCTTGTTCGTTAAAAACAAATCGGTCTACACTTATCATCCCGCTTAAAGTTGCCATTAAGCCGGTTGGTACGCGTTCAACAATTTCCGGATGACACTGTGTTGTTCCGCACGATTGTGGTGCGGTTGCCAGGTCTCCCGGAATCAGGATCATATTGTTATGCGATTGATTTTTGCCGGTTGCAAACGGATTTCCGCCATGACACGAAACACAGCCAATAGCGTCGGGAGAATGCGAATTAGTAAAGCCATGCGTTTCGGAGTGACAGGCCAGACAACTTTCTTTCCGTCCCTGAATAACGGGGGAGGCGATTGCTGTTCCCAAATCAAAATCAGGCGTGAGTTTTATTACCGGCGATTTAAAATTATTCAGTACTTCGTAGCGATAGTTTTCCTGCCACGGATTTTTCCATTGCCAGCGCTCTCCACGGAAAAATAAACCAATAACGGTTAGTACCAGATAGAAGCCGGTAAAAACAAGCAGACTTCGTTTACTGAGAAACATTGTTTTGCCTTTGGCTGAATTAACCAGGTAAAGTAAAACGAGTATAACCAGGAAAAGCAATAACGACCACGCCGGATGGCTCAGCCAGTGCAGTATTTCCTGGAAACCAACAAAGTACCATGGCCCTTTTACTGCCGGGTTCAGATTGTCGTGCAGCGGTGCGCTGAAAAAGTAACTAAATGCCAAAACGCCAATTGTTGAAAGAACAAAATCGAGTACCGGTGGCCAGTATTTTCTGCGGCTGTGCTCAATCATTATTACTGCAATAAATACCGTAAAGGTGGCAATGTGATGTACATAAATTAACTGGTAACTTTCGGGATGGCCGAGCAAAGAGAAGGCCAGCAACTCGCCAAATAACGGAACACGTTCTGCCAGTGTTTGCAATATTTGTCGGGCTTGCTCGCTATCCGAATCCCCTTTCAGCAAAAAGCCGGTGATCATGGCCAGGAATATGATTAAAACACCAATGCTCAGCCGGAATGCCAGTCCCTTTTTAAGGCCAATATTTTCTTTGTAATGAAAATGATCGTAAAGATGAATAAGACTGAAAATTAGAAAGAACTGCGAGCTCCAGTAGTGGCAGTTGCGGATTAGAGCTGCCCACGGGTTGGTAACGATCATTGTGCTTACACTCAGATAAGGCGACTCAACATTGAAGGGAACGGCAAGCAAAATACCGGATAAAATAACCAGCCAGAACAGCGCCACTGCCACTGTTCCAAAAGTCGTTTTATCATTTTTCTTTGCCATTTTATCCTTTAATTGTTATTGATTTTCCATCCTCAGAAACAGATGAGTTAATTACAGTTAGGTTTTTATACGCTGGTCCTTTTATAACCTGTCCTTTCAAATCGTATTCTGAACCATGGCAGGGGCAAATCAGTTTCTTGCTTTCCATTTTATCAATTTTGCATCCAAGGTGGCTGCAATGCGATGAAAAGACAGTTGTTTGATTACCCAAATTAACAATAATGTATTTGTCGAAAAACTGTACTTCTTTATTCTTGTTCAGCCGAACTGACACTTCTTCCGGGGCTGAAGTTTCAATATGCTGGAGTGTTAATTTATTCCATATGAAAACAAAAAACGCAACAAATCCAACCGCTGCAACTTTCAAAAAAACTCTTCGGTTTTCAATTTCCATAAGTATTTGCTTTGGCACAAATGTAATAATTTGAAAAATCTCAGAACCTGTAATTTTTCTGTTTAATAAAACTTAAGAAAGTGCGTTGAGTCACAGATAGCGACTAAATCAAACTTTATTTCTAAATAGATCAAAAAAAGCCTGTTTTAAAAGATAGACTTATATGTTAAAGAACCTGTTTTAAAATCAGGTTGCCCTCTTATTTATATTTAATTTAGTTTTTCCTGTAAGTGATGTCTAATTGTTTGTTTACAAGAACGATAGAACTGATAGGATGAGTTCATTTTGAGGGTGTTGTTGTGCTTATTTTTAATGGTTTCAAATTAAGTCCCTAAGTCGCCAAAATATAAAATCATTTCTATATTTGTCGAGCATCTATTAATGTAGATAGTTATATATGAATAATTGTAAAAAGATACTAAACTCTTATTTTACTACTGTTTCCTGAAGCTGGATAAGGCGTATAGTTGAACTGTAAGAATATAAGAACTATGAACGAAGGTTTTATATCAAACAGGAGTTTGAAAAATGCCTTGAACATGAGTTCCCATTAAAATAAACTATAAAGACGAATGAAGACAAGACGGGATTTTATCAAAATTTCAACTGCCGGTGCCGGAGCTGCTGCTTTAAGCTTTAAAGCTTTTGGATCAAAAGGTTTCGGGCTCTTCGAATCGAAAACCGAAGGTCCGGTAAGTGATGAGGATCTTACTCCGTATCCAACTTATTGCGAGGTGTGTTTTTGGAAATGTGCAGCGTGGGCTTATGTCGACAAAAACGGAACAATTCGAAAGGTTGTGGGTAACAAAAACGACCCGCACTGTAACGGTCGTTTATGTCCTCGCGGAACGGGTGGCGTTGGCATGGTATACGATGAAGACCGTTTGAAAACACCGCTTATTAGAGATACACGTAAGGATGGTACTCAGTATTTCAGAGAAGCTACCTGGGATGAGGCGCTGAATAAAGTTGCAGATAAGATGAAGGAAGTAAAAGAGAAATACGGTCCTGAAGCTTTTGGTTTATTCAACCACGGAACTCCCGGAGGTCATTTCCACCACCTGCTGCGTGCTTATGGTTCGGAAAGTAATGCTGAGCCGGCATTTGCAAACTGTCGTGGTCCGCGTTCGTCGGCTTATTTTTCAACTTTTGGAGCTTATGTTGGATCGCCTGAATGTACCGATATCCGAGATACTAAATGTTTGGTATTAATTGGTTCGCACCTTGGCGAAAACATGCATAATTCGCAGGTACAGGAAATGTCGGAAGCCATTGATAACGGCGCAACCATAATTACGGTTGATCCGCGTTTTTCAACAGCAGCAGCGCATTCCAATCACTGGTTGCCTATTAAACCGTCAACCGATATCGCCTTGCTAATGGCATGGATTCACGTGCTGATTTACGAAGGTTTATACGATAAAGATTACGTTGAGCAATACTCATTTGGTCTTGATTATTTAAAAGACCATGTGAAAAATATGACTCCGGAGTGGGCTTATGGTATCACGACCATCGAGCCGGAAGAAATCAGAAGAACTGCACGTGCGATGGCCGACGCAGCCCCGGCGGTAATCATTCACCCGGGACGCCATGTGGTTTGGTACGGAGACGATACACAGCGGGGACGTGCAATGGCAATTCTGACAGCTTTGTTGGGCTCATGGGGAAAACGCGGAGGACTATATTTCCCTGAAGGCGTTTCCGTTCCTGCTTATCCACACCCACATTTTCCTGAGCCAAAATGGACATGGAAAGACTGGAATGAAGATCGTTACCCGCTGGCAACAATGGGAATTACTACTGAGGCCTTAAAAGCATCTGTGCCAAGATACAATTATAAACACCAGCTAAAAGCATGGTTGGTGGCCGGAACAAACCTGCCACTGTCGATGCCCGATAAACCCTTGTTTAAAGAAGCTGCTGGTTCGGTTGAATTTATTGCGGTAATGGATACTATGCCAATGGACATTACCGGTTATGCCGATGTGATTTTCCCGGAAGCAACTTATCTCGAGCGTTACGATGTAATTCGTTCTGCCGCTAACCGCGAGCCAAACATTGCACTTCGTATGCCGGCTATCGAACCAAAATACGATTCGAAACCGGGTTGGTGGATTGCGAAACAAATTGGCGAACGTTTAGGCCTACACG
>DASQBW010000662.1:0-3792 GCA_035635015.1 Draconibacterium sp.
AAGTTACTACGACCTTATCAACTATTTTTTGCAAAAGAGGAATGTCGTCTGGAAACGAACTTATCAATTTACCTCTTATTTCTTCTTCAATTCCACTGGAGTTATTAAAAAATTTGATTTCGTGAAGGCGGCCAAGATTAACGTCAGGAATAGTAAAACGAATGTAACGATATTTGGATGCATCATCAGGAAGCGAAACATAGTTGGGATATAAATCATAAGGCTCTTTAATCTCATAGAGGACTCTACAGGTTTTGAAATCTTTATCATTTGAAACCTCAACCCTGGCTCCTACCAGACATTTTTGCAATACAGCAATCCAGGGCTCAGGATAAGCAACATGTGCTGCATGTAATGATATTCTTTTTATTGTATCAGGTTCAAGAATAATACTTTTACCTTCATCATTCAAGAAAACAGGATAGGATGCCGGTTCAATACTCCCGAATTCATAATTACAGGGTAAATAGACATTATTGCTTCCCATATTTCGGAACAATGTTTTTCCCCTTTTGATTTTGCCAAACTCAACTGGCACCCAAGCCTGATTTGCACCCATCACACAGGCATAAACGTAATTGTGATCTTCAATCTCTTTTAACACGGGTGTCTCAACGGGATAAGTTTTGAAGTACTCTTCAGAAACATCTAATTGAAATGGATTTTGGAAAAATGTCGGAATTTCTTCTTCTGTTTTAATGGTGTGCTCAAGCAGTTCCGTAACATTCATTTTATACGTTTTGCGATAAATCTTGGGAAACTCAACAATCCCTAGCATATCGTGCATCGATTCTCGACCATATAGTTTTTTTAAATGCCAAATGTTTCCTCCACCCCAAAATGCTTCAAATGGATGTGTGCCGCTTTTTAATTTTATAGCATTCCACTCATGCCCCACCTCATGCAACCTCGAAACCGGATTATAATCGATGGTTGCAGGAATTCCGAAGGACCGTAGCAGCATACAGTTGAACCATGTCTTTTGGGGGCACAATGCCATTCTTGATTTCAGATAATCTTCAAATTTTACATAAGGAAAACGTGTGGCAATATCCCATCCAATTTCAATTTTATAATAGTTGTACAACAATGAATCGCACAATTGATGTAAAGTGTTATAATCCTGATCAAGATATTCTGCATGATTTTGAATAAAATAAGAGCGCCAGTCTTCAACAGATTTTCCATCCAAAATGCGATATGGTGCAACATATTCAAGGAAATCTTCAAAAGCAATACTGTCTTTGAAGGGATTGTTATCATAGGATTTCACGGCCAAATCAATATGATTCTTCAATCCTTCCGCCGTAATATAATTAAGATCGTTTTGAGTATTGGAATAAAACTGATACAGCGGGTACTTCAAATTGAGATCATCCATTAATGGATTTACCTGTTCCTTAATATTGTTGACCGAAACACCGGAATTACGCAATTCATATATTTTTTCAACTACAGGTCGATAGGTTGACAAACCTGTTGTGTCATAAGCATAATGGCCGGGCATATTGTTAATAAGGTACCGCGCTGCCTCTAAGTGGATACTGTAAGATTCATCTTCAGAATATTGTGTAAGTATCTTTTCAAGTTCGGCCCGGTTTGGACCGGCCACTTTTAAAACTTCTTTTGTTTTCTGGTTGGTTGTGCACGACCAGGTAAAAAAAATGACAGTTATTATGAACAAAATTCTATTTCTCATATTGATTTATATTATAGGTTTAAACATTCTTTTCCAATTGAATCCATCATAATTATTGGAGAACAAAATTAGGCTGGTTTTTCCGATAATATTTTCTTCAGGCATAAAACCCCAGTATCTTGAATCGTTTTAGAAACGCGGTTAACTCCTTATGGAAAGCTGATATGCAAATTATTGATAAATTACCCTTATCGAAACATTACCCTATAATTATCGATCATTTTGCCAGGAATCATTAAAATATCCGGAATAGAGATTAATTCCTGAATCATTCCATACCTTATAATCATACCATCCAAAACAGGAAATATCAAAATATAAACTATCTTCTCCATACATGTTCAAAAGTGAATTATATTCATATTCGCTAATGTCTATCATTGTTGCATATTTATCTTGTTTTGTACCACCAGAGAAAACACCAATATATTTATTTACATTTTTTGGATTTGGATAAATGAAATATAAATTTAAGTTTTTGCCCGTTTCCGTATAATTTCCAATTTTAATCATATCATCTTTAATTGACAGAGGTATTTCTCCATCTAAATTCTTTAAAATCTGATTGGATTCAAAGTTTCCAACCAAAAGAAGGTTAGCCGTTTTAATATCCGATTCATCTATTTGATAATCATACTTGATCATACAATTACTAAAATACTTTTCGTTCCATGAATCATTAAAAAATTGGGCATTTATTTCATTTATTTTTGTTTGCTCAGGAGTCCCTATGCTGCCAACCACAATAATAAATCGATTGGTGAAAATATCGGCAAGAGGTCCACTAACATGATTATTTTTTAAAACCTGATTTGGATCTACAATTTTCTTCTTGACAATGATACTATTATCAGGAATGGGACCTTCAAACAGCAGTTCCCCATTGTCAAAAACGATAATAGGCTTATTTCTATTTATCGACAATCTATTAAGCCTTAAGCTATAGTTCTTAACATTTGAAGAACTGATATGGATTTTATTGTTCTTCAGTTTTAAAGAAACCTTACTGACACCCTGATTGTTCCTTTCAAGAATTGTAATAATGTGGTTGGTGTTGTACTTCAAGTCACTTATGCTTAATGAACTGGAATTTGCTTGTTCTATTGGTGTAATTCCTGAAAAAAACTCAAATATTTTTTCAGAATATTTATAAAAATAGAAGTCCTCCATAATATTATCTAAGCGGATAAATGAAAAATGCTCCAGATTACTATGATTAGCAAGCTGTTCCAGATACAAACTATTCATTATACTGTTATGGCTGTCACTCTCACTATGAATATTAAGTATTGGAGTGTTCGCTAAGTTTTCAATATTATCAAAAGGTAAACTTTTTTTATGCCATTCATTTTCAAAAGGATTTATATTAAAGGCAGGTGAGACAAGTCCAACACCAGCAAAAAGATGTGGATATCTCACTGCAAATTTTATTGCCTTATCTCCTCCTTCACAAGTTCCGGTTATGAAAATACGAGTTGTATCTACATTATAATTTGATTTAACGGAACTCAATACTTCAAATAAATCGGTTTCACCAATCGAATTAAAATTAAATCGTGCAACTTCTCTGTTCCAGGGTTGTACAACAATCATCTGATATTTATCGGCAAGATATTGGAGAATCTCCAGTTTATCCATATCGGCTATCTTCCTGCTTTCCAAATACTGTAGATTTGATGCTGCACGAATGGTAGCAAAGATAACAACTGGGTATTGTATGTTTGGATTATAATCTCTAGGTGCATGGGAGACATAAAACTGATCTTCATTATCGATCTTGGAGACATAAGCCATCAAAGCTATATTTGGTATTCCCTGAAGTGGTTTATTTTGATCAATTCTTTTTTCAATTTCAACTAAGGTCTTAAATATGTATATAAGTTTACGCTGCCATTGTAGTTTTTCTGCAAAATCTACGCCCCGGTTAGATGGCTTTATCAAATGATTAAATCTATAAACGTTAGCGTCAATTGTTGCTCGAAGTTCTTCATTTGTTGTTTTACGGTTTTCTAATTGATTAATTTTTTCTTTAATTGCTTGTTCCAGATTTCCTTTATAAATATCCTGGATTAATTCCTGATCACCCACACAAA